>JAUWYG010000146.1 GCA_030615945.1 Candidatus Bipolaricaulota bacterium
TCGTAGCGCCAGTCGATGCTGTCTTCTTCAGTGCTTCCAAACTCCTCCATGAGCTCGGTGAGGCTTGTGCCTCCGCCTTCTGCAAGGAGCCACTCCAGTACCTCTTCTCCTTCCGGAGAGAGCTCCATCCGGGCTCTCGGAGCGTTGGCTCTCAGGTATTCAGCGAGCCTCTCCGCAAGCTCAGCTTTCCGCAGAATCCCGTAGGGGACTTCGTGCCAGAGAGCCATTCCGATAAGGTTATCCTTAGTCAGGGTGGAGAGAGCTGCAACAAGAGGCATCCCCGGATCGACGGGATGGCTAAGGTAGCGATCTTTTCGCCTAATCCAGTGTACCATCTCGCGCCTCTCCCATTCCTCTCCCAGCTTTGCCCGGGTCAGTAGATCCTTCGCCATATTGTCCTCCGGCTGGATATCAAGAAGTTGCTGGAAGGCCTCCCTGGCCGAGGCGAACTCCCCATCCGACAGATCGAGGTAGCCGCAGAGGAGGTGATAAAGAGGGAGGACACCCTCGTCGAGGTCCGAAATAGACACCTGGGAGAGAAGATCCCGCCCCTCCTCCTCCCGATCCTGCTGCAGGCACAGTGCAGCGAGGTTGAGGATGGCTGTCGGGCTCGCATCGAGATCAACAGCTTTCCTGAGGAGCCGTTCGCCTTCCTCGGAACGGTCGGTGCTACGGCAGATATTCGCCAGGTTCACCATCGCTTCGCTGAAGTACGGGGCGACCTCCAGGGCCTTACGGTAGGCCTCCTCCGCTTGGGTGATTTTTCCCGCTTGTCTGCAACTTAACCCTCGTTCGAACTGCTCGGCCGCCTCGGGCGGAGGTTCACGAGGAATCTCCCTTCTGTTCAGCACCACGGTGCGCTTCTTCCCACCGATGTGCATCTCCACCTCCTCGTCCCCGGCGAGGACCCCGCGCTCGATCAGGACGCCGGCCGCATGGGTTTTGAGATCGTCGGAAAGCTCGGACTGCGTAAGCATCAGGCGGAGGAACGCCTCTGCCCAGGCATCCTCCCACATCCCCAGCAGTTCAACCATGGAGTGGCGCATATCTTCCTGCCCCTGCCAGATTCCCTCCACCACTACTGGTCTAATCTCCTCAGAGGGATGCTTCGGATCCAGGGGCTCCCCCTCTTTCCTGAAACGGTAAGAGAAGCGGAACGGTGGGGCCTTTCCCTCTTGGATCAACAAGGCGGCCGTGGTGTAGAGGTCGGGAAGCCCGAGCCGCGGTTCTTCTTCCTTGGCCCGATCCCAGAGGGCGAGCGCCTCCTCCACCCGCCCCAGGTTGATGGTAGCCACCCCGATGTAGAACCAGCTAATTCCATCGAGAGCCTCCTCGAACCCTACTCCCTCCTGGTAGGACCGATAGACCTGGTCGATTTTCTCATCCCACTGGAGCCTCGCCAGGGCCTCGATCACCTTAGTCAGCTTATCAAGCGGAACGGCCGGGTCTTCGAGGAGCGCGATCGCCCGATCGATGTGAGAGCGGGCTTTCTTCATCCGGCCGAGTTCCTCGTAGCATTCTGCAAGGGTGCAATGGGCAAAGACGTTCGTCGGGTGATACTCGAGAGCCTGGTGGGCCGTGCGGATAGCGCGCTGGATATCGCCACGCAACGATGCGCAGAGAGCGAGGTTGTTGAGGGCTGGGACCGCACACTCACAAATCTGCGTTGCCTCACGGAACTTGCGCTCGGCCGCCTTGGTTCGGCCGGAGTCGAGGAGCTTCTGCCCCTCCCAGTTCAGCTTGAGCACCTGCTCTCCCATCTGGGGGTGACGAAGAAGGAACGCCGAGAACGGATCCATCTTTGTTGTATCTTCCCGCATTCTTTTGTCTCCTCCCGTATACCGTCAAGGAGTATACGGGCAAGCCGTTTCCCAGGCGAGTCAGGTACGAAGAGTAATAAAGACAGGCCTTTTGTGGTGCGCGCCCGAGCGGTTGAGCGCTAATAAGCTGTTCCCATCGAATCCACAGGGGTTCTGTGAACGGGTGGGGTTTCCCCGTTGAGAAAAAGGTGTTAGTCTAAGAGAGTGATGACATGGAAGGAAGGAGCGATAGCGATCGAGGGGATTGAGCGTAAGGGCCTGGTCTTGCATTCCAACATCAAAGCTCGATCTGTTCTGCTGATTCCAACCGGGGTAATTCCGGTGACACAAACCCCATTTCTTGTCGAGGCATGGTGTCTGTTCCCCGAAATCGCGATGCCTTACGCACTCGGAGCGTTTAGCTTGACATTGGAGGCCATCTGCCTACAATTGAGGGCGATATGCCTACAAGGAAGCTTGTGGGTTCGTGAGGGTCTGGACTTTCAACCCAACATCAGGATCTAGCCCTTTCTGCTAGTCCGTACTCCCAAAGTCACTGCTGGCTGCTGCGGAATGCACACCGGGGTAGTAGACGCTCTCTGTGGTGAAAAGAAACTCACTCTTCACACCCCCTCCCCAAAGGGTTATCATGAGGAGGATCATCCTGGAGGTGGGAAGAATGCAAAGAAGAACCACATGTCTTTTGGTTTTGTGCCTTGCCATCGCGTTAGTGTTAGGAATAGCTGCGTTTGGCTCCGCACAGGACCTTACGGCAACAGAGTTTCGGTCAAACGGCGATCTGATCAGTGGCTGGTACTGGCTGCGGGATCAAGCGCTTCAACAGTTCGCGGAGTGGACCTTTGAGAACATCCCCGCAGGATCTTTGGATCTGAGGCTTGAGATCACGGCCCTGGCGACCAACCGTGCAGGCGGTGGGAGGGGTTTCCCCGCGGAGTTTCGGCTGATCTACGGATTCCCTGGAAGCGGGATGATGGGAGGCGTCCTTGAGACGCAGATGGTCACTCTTCCCAATGTCTCTTCG
>JAUWYG010000041.1 GCA_030615945.1 Candidatus Bipolaricaulota bacterium
GCGCAAAGCTACGAGCGACCTCGATGCGCTCTTCATCGATCTCGCTCGCTGGCCGGTCGATCAAGAAAGAAAGCTCTCCCGGATGTGGAGTGAGGACGGCACGGCCGGCTACTTCTTTCAAGAGTTTCAAGTGTGACTTAAGTGGGAAGAGCCCGTCGGCATCGAGGATGACTGGAACCTTAACACGTTTCAGGAGCTTAAGCACAACCTGTCCCACTGCTTTATGGCGTGACAGGCCCGGTCCGACTGCCAGGACGTCGGCATGCTCCAAAGTGGGGCTGACCGTCTCAAGCGCCGACTCACTGAGGTGTCCCTCCTCATCGGGTAAGGGGAGGGTGATTGCCTCGGTCAGGGTGGCCTCGAGGATCGGGTTGATCGCTTTTGGGCAGGCGAGAGTGACGAGGCCCGCCCCGGTGCGCAGCGCGCCTTGGCAACAGAGGATCGCTGCCCCGCTCATTCCGATCGAGCCGGCGACCACGAGGACCCGTCCAAACGTTCCTTTATGTCCGGCGGGCGGTCGTGGAGGGAGCTTATCCCTTACCCAGTCTTTGTCAACCACGCGCGCCAGGGGGGTTACCGTCTCGGTCAACCGGCGCGGATAGCCGACCCCTACCACCTCGATCTGGCCACAGAGGCTCCGAGCGGGGTAGAGGAGGTGGGCTGGCTTGTAGGCGGCCATACATATGGTAAGATCAGCGCGTACTGCACTGCCCAATAGGTTTCCGCTATCGGAGGGAAGGCCCGAGGGAAGGTCTATTGCCACACGCTTCACCGAAGCTTGATTGATCGCCTGTACCGCCTGCGCATACCTTCCCTTTAGGGGGCGGTCGACCCCGATCCCGACCAGCCCGTCCACTGCACAGTCTGCCCATAAAAGCGCTTCCTTGAGTTTCGTAAGTTCTCCTGGTAATACATCAAGAGCATCCGGAGCGACAGCAGCAAGCAGCTCAGCCTTCTCTCGCGACACCGGGGAAAGGTCCTTGAATGGGGAAAGGGTAAACGCGCGTACCTTTATTCCCGCCTCATGCAGCCTGCGTGCGGCAACCAGGGCATCCCCGCCGTTTCCCCCCTTCCCTGCCACAACTGCCACCCGGCTGACCGCCAAGCGGTGCAGTATGACATCCGCCGCTGCCTGACCAGCGTTTTCCATCAGTACCTCGGTGGCTAGTCCTTCCTTGGCTGCCAGCCGATCAAGCTCCCTGATTTGCGCCCCTGTTAATACATCCATCCTCCCTCCCCTTTTCTTTTACCAGTTAAAAGGTGCAACCAGGGTACCAAGCTTATTAGGTGGGTACAAGAAAACTTCATTTAAGTCCCCTTTTGCTCAAGACGACTCACTCGGGAAACGATCTCCTCCGCCACCGCTTCCACGGGACGGGCGGTGACATCGATCCAGGTAGCCTTTTTCTCTCTGCGGAACCACGCCATCTGCCGGCGGACCAGCTCCCACGTGTTGTGCACAATCATCTCTTTTAGTTCCTCTTCTGAAATCTCCCCTTTGAGGAAGGCGAACGTCTCGCGTACCCCGATCGTCCGATAGGCTTGGTTATCCTCGCGGAGCCCTTCGTGGCGCAACCGTTTGACTTCAGCGATTAGGCCTCTTTTAAGCATTCTATTGACCCGTGCGGCGATTGCCACACGGTGATCCGCCCTTTGGCGTTTAAGCCCAAAGATCACAAATAGATAAGGAAGGGGGCTTGTCTCCTGTTGCAGTACGCTGATCGGCTGGCCGGTGATCTGGTAAACCTCTAGTGCCCGTACAATTCGCAGACGGTCGTTCTGATGGATATTTCGAGCTGCAATTGGGTCGACCTCTGTGAGCCTTGTGTAGAGCTCATCGAGTGGGCGGCTCAGGAGTACCTGGCGGACTTCATTATCGGCCGATGGCCCGGTAAAGATTCCATCAAGGATCGCCCCCAGGTAGAGGGTTCCTCCTCCAGTGATGATCGGAACACGCCCACGCCTCTTGATCTCCTGGATCAAACGGTCGCTGTCTTTGCGAAAGGCCATGGCATCATAGCTTCCGTCGATGTCGACGATGTCAATCAAGTGGTGGGGGACCCCGCGTCGGGAAGTCGGGAGTGGCTTATCGGTAGCGATGTCAAGGCCGCGAAAGAAGGCGCGCGAGTCGGCGGAGATCACCTCCCCGTTTAACCGAAGTGCCACCTCGATCGCCACCGCGCTCTTTCCGACCGCGGTCGGGCCGAGGATGATCACGACCGGTCCCTTTAAGGAGACCTCGGACGAAAGGGGTCTGCCCACTGAGGCTAGTCCTCTCCCAGTAGAAGCTCGCGGAAACGCTTCAGTTCAGCGCGGCGGGAGGGATGCTTCAGCTTCTCGATCGCCTTTATCTCGATCTGCCTGACCCGCTCACGGGTGATGTTAAACTTAAGCGAGACGTCCTTCAGGGTGCGTGGGTGGTCGTCGTCAAGGCCGTAGCGGAGTTTCAGGATTTCGCGTTCCCGCTCGTCGAGTTGGTCTAAGGCGCGATTCAACTGCTCCTTTAGGAACATGCGGAATGTCTCCTTGGTCGGTGAGGGGGAGGAGGGATCCTCGATGAAATCTCCGAGGGTGTCTTCGTCTCCATCACCGATCGGGCGCTCCAGCGAGGCGGTGTACTGGGAGACGTTCTCCACCTTTTTGATCTTGTCGATCGACATTCCAGTCGCCTGAGAGAGGTCCTCCAGGGTGGGGGCGGCACCGTGCGCTTGGATAAACTCGCGCTTAATTCGGTTTAACTCGCGCACTGTCTCGATCATGTGCACAGGGACGCGGATCGTGCGTGATTGATCCGCGATCGCACGGGTGATTGCCTGGCGAATCCACCAGGTCGCGTAAGTGGAAAACTTATAGCCACGGGTGTAGTCGAACTTTTCCACTGCCTTCATCAGCCCCATGTTCCCCTCTTGGATCAAATCGAGGAAGGAGAGACCGCGATTCATGTACCGTTTGGCGATGGAGACGACCAGGCGCAGGTTGGAGACAGTGAGCCGCTCACGCGCTGCTTTCCCTTCCCCTACCAGCACCTCCAATTCTTGCCTCCCCTTCTTGGAGAGGAGGCTGATCCCGTGCTCCTCGGAGAGGTGGGCGTGGTCGAGCCGCTCGGCAGCATGTGATCCGGCCTCCATTGCTATTGCCAACTCGACTTCTTCCTCCTTGGTAAGGAGGGGGACCTTCCCGATCTCACGCAGGTACGTCTTCACCGGGTCCTCTCGCCGGGTGGAGAGGTCCCTCTCCTGGCGGCCTGTCCCCTTTTTTACCGCAGTCTCCACCTTATCGGGGGGTTCCTTCTTGGTGGGGGTCTCTTCTACTCCGGCCAGCGTTTCTGCCTCAATGAGCAGGTTGGCATCTACGATCTCCTCCATCTCGGAGGGAATCGCCTCGGGCGAGTCTACTGCGGGGACATGGTTGGATTTCGCTGCAGGATCCTCTTCAGGGAGCACCTTATCGGAGCGTGTTGTTGGTTTGGCTTTCGGCTTGGTCTTCTTCTTACCCTTTGTCATCCCTCCCCCTCCTTGGGTGTTTCTGCGCTACCAGAGCGGTCCTTTCTGCCACCAATGCACTGTATGTTCGCTGTAACTCATCGACTCGGTCCCGGTTCCCTTCTTGATCACATCGCTTTGTCTCCTCACGCAGGCTCACCAACTTCCTATCGATCGCCGGTAGCGTGACAAGCTTGATGAGGGCGTCCTGTAAAGCCTTTCCTGTGTCGTTAAATCTGACCGGAGCCAGTGCGAGATAGCTTGCCTGCCGTGCCGATTCTTCATCGAGGCGCTGCATTAACAGGGAAAGGTTAAACGGGTCGTTCACCGTCGCCAACGCCTCCACAATTGGCCGGTAGTGTTGAGAGAAGTCTTCCGGCGAGGCAAGAGCAGCCACTTCTCTGAAATCCGCTTCACCGCGTAGCAGAAGGGAGAGGATTACCTCCTCCTTACCCCAACTATGTTCCATCTCCCGCGGCTCCTCGGTTGGCCGCCAGCGCTGCTGCCGCCTGCCTAAGTCCTCCCTCACCCCCTCGAGGGGGAGATCGAGAAGTTCGGCTAAGAGGCCGACAATCTCCTCCTTAAGTGGGAGGCTTGAGATCCCCTGATAGAAGGGTCTTGCCTCCGCCAGTGCCCCCTCCTTTCCCGCGAGGGTGGAGAGGTTGTAGCGTTCCTTCAACGACTCGATGTAGGACAGGTGAAATGGGACCGCCGCTTCCAAAATCTCAAGCGTCCTCTCTGGTCCGTCGCGACGGAGCAGGCTGTCGGGATCATCCCCCTCTGGGAGGCGGGCGACCCGTACGTCTAGGCCACTGTTGCGCAGTATCCTCATCCCGCGCAGGGAGGCCGTTCCCCCTGCAGCGTCGCGGTCGTAGGCGATCACTACCTCGCTCACGAACCGGCTGAGAAGGTTGGCTTGTCCTTGAGTAAGCGCCGTTCCCATGCTTCCCACCACGTGAGTAATTCCGGCCAGATGAAGCGAGAGGACATCGGTGTATCCCTCAACGAGGATTGCCGAGTGTTTCGCGGTCAGTGCTTCGCGTGCCCAGGAAAGACCATAGAGGTGTCTTCCCTTGTCAAAGAGCACCGTCTTCGGCGAGTTTAGATACTTCGGTTCTTCTTGAAAGGCGCGCCCGCCAAAGGCGATCGGCCGGCCGGAGAGATCGAATATCGGGAAGAGCACGCGGTCGCGGAATCGGTCGTATACCCCCCCCTTCCCCTTCACCAGCAGGCCAAGGTCGGTGAGGGTCTTTAGTCCGTAGCGTTTGGAGAAACTCCTTTTCAAGTCATCCCACTCAGGGAGTGCATATCCTAAGCCGAACCGTTCCCAGGTCTCTTCACCGTAGCCGCGATGAATCAGGTACTCGCGGGCCTTCTTTCCGGCTGTAGTGTTGGTCAGATTTTCGGAGAAATAGGCCACCACCTCGGCGCTTAACGTACGCAGCCGCTCGTGTTCTCCATCGCCACGCCGTTTTAGGGAGACGCCGGCCTCGGCCGCCAGCCGCTCTGCCGCTTCTGGAAAGGAGATCCTCTCGATCTTCATCAGAAAGGCAAATACGTCTCCACCCTCGCCGCAGCCGAAGCAGTGCCATAGCCCCTTCTCGGAGCTGACCGTAAACGACGGGGTGTCATCCTTGTGAAACGGACAGTGTCCCTTGTAGTTTGCTCCCGACTTTGTAAGAGAGAGGTAACGGGAGATTACAGAGACGATGTCGACTCGCTCCTTGATAGTCTGTACGTCAGCACGGTTGTCCGCCATCAATCACCTCAGGCTGAGAATGAACGGGTTTGTCTTCCTTTCCTTCTCGAGTGTGGTGATCCCACCGTGCCCCGGATAGACGCGGTAGTCCCCGGGGAGGGCAAGGATTCGCTGAAGCGACCTGCGCATCTCCTTTATCGATCCGCCGGGAAGGTCGGTCCTCCCGATCGATCCAGCGAACAGGAGGTCGCCCGAGAAGAGAACCCCATCCCCCACCAAGGCTACACTTCCTGGCGAGTGACCGGGGACATGAAGGACTCTAAGGATCCCTGCGATCTCCTCTCCCTCCTGCAGGTAACGATCGATCGGCTGGTGGTCTGGGTAGAAACGATCGACGAACTGAAGGTCCTTTTGGTGGATGAGAACCTGTGCCCCTTTTGTTTGAAGCGCCCAGTTACCGCCGATGTGGTCGAAGTGACCGTGAGTGTTCACCACTAGGTCGATCTTTCGTTTCCCAATAAATGAGAAGAGGGGCTCGGAGGGTTCGGCTGGATCGATGAGTACGGTGACTCCGTTCACGCTTACCAGGTAACAATTAGTAGCAAGTTGTCCCAGACAGATCGATTCGACCTGCATTCCGCCTCCCTCAAGCGCGCGCTACTGTCAGGACAAAGACCGCCTCGTACCCACCACTCTTCAGGGTGTGAGCACACTCCTCCACTGTCGAACCGGTGGTGTAAGTATCGTCCACAAGGAGGACCCTTCCTTTTCCAGATCTTATCAGGCGAAAGGCATCGCGCAAGTTCTCCCGGCGTTCAGACGCGGGGAGAGCGGCCTGTGGCGGCGTCTTACGCACCTTCAACAGTAGCCGGCGAGTCGGGATTCCAATCCTCCTTCCGATTCCTTGTGCAAGCAGGTGTGCTTGGTTGAACCCGCGCTTCCGCCGGTCGGACCGGCTCATCGGGACGTAAGTGACGACGTCGATCGTTCCAAACGGCTCCTCGTCGGCGAGGTACGCGGCCAAGCGTACACAGAGCAGGCGCGCGACCGCCCGTTCGCCATCGAACTTGAGGGCACGGACGAGATCCCCCCATGCTCCTTTGTACGAGCCGAGTGATCGGGCAAGATCGAATCCCCAGGCCCGCGTCCCACATGAGCGGCAAAGGTCGAGGCGGATGTCGTCAAGAGCCTCCTGGCAACGGCGACAGCGCATACCTTCAAGCGAAGGGAGCTCCGCTGTACACTGCTTACACAGGACCTTCACTCCCGTGGTTGCTGACCCACACAGAAGGCAGCGGGGCGGGAATAAAAAGGCCAGGAGGCCTCCCACCAAAAAGCGACCAAACCCGGTTTCAGAGGAGGTTAGCCACCCGTAGGAGTTGCTCTGTGTAGCCCCACTCGTTGTCATAGAAGGCCATTACCTTAAGGAAGCGCCGATCGACCACACGGGTTGAGGAAAGGTCGATAACGCTTGCCCGCGAATCGCCGATGATGTCACTCGACACAAGCGGATCGCTGCTCACCCCGAGAACCCCGGAGAGTTTACCTTCCGCATAACGGCGGAACGCCTTGTTGACCTCATCCACAGTGATCTCACGTTTCACTTCAACCGTGAAGTCACTCACCGAACCCGTGGGGACTGGGACGCGTAGCGCGATCCCGTCCATCTTTCCAGCCAGAGAGGGGATGACCTTGGCGGTGGCACTGGCAGCCCCGGTTGTGGTGGGGACGATGTTCACTGCCGCGGCGCGGCCGCGTGCAAACTTGTCATGTGGGGCATCTACAAGCTTTTGGTCAGCGGTATATCCATGCACCGTTGTCAGAAATGCGTGTGCAATTCCAAATTCCTGCTCCAGAACGTACGCCACCGGTGCGAGCGAATTAGTTGTACACGATGCGGCGGAGATGATGAGGTCCTTCTTCGGATTGTAGGCATCGTTGTTCACCATGTACACGATTTGAGGGATGTCATCGCCCTTTGGTGGAGCGGACAGGAGAACTTTCTTTGCTCCGGCCTTGAGGTGAAGTGATGCCAAGTCGCGCGTGAGGAAATGTCCCGTTGATTCGATGATGACATCGATCTTCTTATCTTTCCATGGAAGCTCTTGCGGGTCTTTCTTAGAAAGAAGCGGGATGAACTTGCCATCTACTTTGATTCCATCACCTGCTTTCACAACTTCGTATTCATAGCGATGATAGACTGAGTCGTAGGTGAGGAGGTACCGCGCTTGTTCTGGGGTGATGAATGGGTCGTTTATTGCCACGATATCCAGGTCGTTTCCGCCGAATGCGAGGCGGAAGAATGCGCGACCGATCCGCCCAAACCCGTTGATTGCGATCCTCTTCACAGTGCAACCTCCTTTGTTTCGTATTCCTTTACCATCTCCACAAAGTAGCGATGGATCCGTGTATCGCTGGTCAGCTCGGGATGGAAGCTCGCTACAAGCACATTCCCTTGGCGGGCCATCACCACCGCGCCTTCATGCTCCGCTAGCGCCGTCACCCCATTTCCCAACCGGGTGATGTAGGGAGCGCGGATAAAGACCGCCGGAACGTCATCCCCGATTCCCTTTGCCGCAAGGACCGTCTCGAAGCTGTCTACCTGTCGGCCTGAGGCGTTGCGAGCGACAGTGATATCGATCCCCCCGATGTTTGTCTCCTCTTGCCCCTCGACCTCGTTTGCGAGGAGGATCATCCCTGCACAGGTCCCGAAAAAAGGAAACCCTTCTCGTATGAGCCTGCGAAGTTCTTCGCGGAGCGATCCCGCTGCCAAAAGGGAGATCGCCGTTGACTCCCCACCCGGGAGGATGATCCCAGCCAGGCCTGCAAGCTCCGAGGTCCTTTTTACTACACTTCCTTCAATCCCCACACGAGCGAGGCTTTGCAGGTGCTCGCGCACCGCCCCCTGCAGGCCGAGAATCCCGAGTCTCATCTAGCGGACCTGCATCATCTCGTGGGGAGGGATCTCCTCGATCGCGATCCCGCTCATCGCCTCACCGAGACCGGCTGATACCTCGGCGAGGACCTTGGGGTCGTTATAGTGGGTTGTCGCTTCCACGATCGCCCGCGCTCGTTCCTCCGGGTCAGCAGACTTAAAGACTCCGCTCCCGACGAAGATCCCGTCGCAACCAAGCTGCATCATCATCGCCGCGTCGGCCGGGGTGGCGATCCCTCCAGCGGCGAAGTTCACCACGGGGAGCCTCCCCTCCTCGCGGATTAGAAGCAGGATCTCATAAGGGGCTCCCATCTCTTTTGCCGTCTTCATCAGTTCCTCTTCGGGAGCAGCGAGCACCTCTCGGATCTGCTCGTTCATCAGGCGCATGTGTTTCACCGCCTCGACGACATTCCCAGTCCCTGGTTCGCCCTTAGTGCGGATCATAGCTGCGCCTTCCGCGATCCTCCGGCATGCCTCTCCCAGGTTGCGCGCCCCACAGACAAACGGGACGGTGAACGCCCACTTGTCAATGTGGTAGAGAGGGTCAGCAGGGGTGAGCACTTCCGATTCATCTATGTAATCGACCTCGAGCGCCTGCAGGATCTGTGCCTCCACGAAGTGTCCGATCCGCGCTTTGGCCATCACCGGGATGGAGACAGTGTGCCGAATCTCTTTTACCTTAGTCGGGTCGGCCATGCGAGCGACCCCACCCTGGGCGCGGATGTCCGCAGGAACCCGTTCCAAAGCCATCACCGCTACCGCTCCCGCTGTCTCGGCGATCTTCGCCTGCTGAGCGGTGGTGACATCCATGATCACCCCACCTTTGAGCATCTCGGCTAGACCGCTCTTCACACGAAACGTCCCTTTTTTCACCATCGTTCTCACCTCGCAACTTTATTGACGGCGAGATTATACCGCCCTATCAAGGAAGACTAAAGGAGGAAAAGGAGCGAATGATAATGGAAGCTGCAAGTCACTGAGCCTGCGCAGCGGACTTCCTACGCTACTTTCGAGCGTGCGAGTTCTCTAAGGCGGTAGGACCATGGCCGATTTCTCTGTTTTTGGCGAAGTGCTTTCGTTGGTGCGGTATCATCGCCACGGGGGGTAAGTACCTGCACCGCCCTTAGTTTCTCCCCTCCCGTTCCAGCGCGTTTCCCCAATTTAGTTTCTCCTCCAACACCCGGAAAAACGAGGGAGCATCTTTCATGCGGATGAGTTGGGTCGGGAAAGGAGCTCGCTTCACGATCACTTCTGCTCCCGGAGACAGATCTACGAGGTAGTCCCCATCCACAAAGACGCTCACCGCGGTGCGGACTCGCACACGGAGGACTTCCTCCGCTGGGAAGATCACAGGTCGCAACCCCAACTTGTGTGTGGCAAGGGGGCTTGCCAGAATGCACGCCGCTGGCGGGACGATCACCGGTCCCCCGGCTGAGAGGCTATAGGCAGTGGAGCCAGTTGCTGTCGCCAGGATCAGGCCGTCTCCGGGATAACTTGCTACCTCGCCATCGCTCCAGGAAAGCTCGAGTTCGCAGAAGCGGACCCGTGAGATTCCGGTGATGACAATGTCGTTTAAGACGGTTCCGCGGTTCTCCACGGAAGTATAAGCGAGTCTCATTCGCTCTTCGATCGTGAACCGATCGTGCAATACCCCTTCCAGGGCTGAGGTGAGTGATGGGGCCCCCACTTGGGTGAGGAAACCAAGGCTTCCCAGGTTCGCTCCAAGGATGGGGAGGGCGGAGTCAGCGAAGATCGAGGCGGCACGTAGCACGGTCCCGTCTCCGCCAAGTGCGACGACCAACGCCCCTTCCACCTCGTTTAACGACGGCTCTCCCCGATCAGCAGGGAATACTTCAATCCCTTTCAGTTGGCACCAGGCCTTGAGCTCAGCCAGGGCACGCAGCGAACCATCCTTAGTTGTGTTAGCGACGGTATAGATCCTGTGAAGTTTCATCTTATTGATCGTACTCGGCGGTGCCCTTCTTCGTCAAAGTGGTCGGCGTCTAACATACTTCCAGCGGCAGAGTACATGCTCCAGTAAATCGATTCCCACATACAGGACGAGGCCGAGGATCGCCATCGCTACGATTCCGGCAAATGCCAGGTCCCGCGCGTACAACATGTGCGCCTTGATAAAGGTTCCCAGCCCGGTCCCTAAGGCAGCGCTCGTCTCAGCAATGTACAGAAAGGCAATCCCAAGACCGATACTCACCCGTACGCTTGTCAGGATCTCGGGGAGGGTCGCTGGAAGGATGACGTGCCAGTACACCTGCCAACGGGTCGCCCCAGCGGAGAGGACACTTGTCAGGTGCTCTTCGTCGATGTTCTGCGCCGCACCGCGTGATGAGACGAGGATCTGGAAGAAGAGAACGAGGGCCACTATCGCCACCTTAGTTGCGCTCCCCGTGCCAAAGACAAGGAAAAGAAAGAGGATGAACGCCACCTGTGGAATCGGGTAAGTGATGTAAATCATCGGTGAAATGAACCGGTTAAGGGTGTGCTCGCGGCCGATTAAAAGGCCTAATGGGACAGCCGCAGCAAGGGCGATAAGTATTGCCAGGATGAGCCGCCAGGCGCTCGCAAAGAAGTGTCGTTGTAGTTCGGCCGCATTCTTCACCACCTGAGAGAGAGCCTCATAAGGGCCGGGAAGGAGCCGAGACTGATTGATCGCGTTCACCGCGAGGCTCGCTATCTCCCACAAAAAAAGGAGGATGGCGATGCTCACGATGTAGGTGATCACCCGGTTCATCGCCGGGCTTTTCACAAAGCGCAGGACGCTCTTTGAAACGAGGACAACGGTGTCCTCGATATGGGTGATTCTGTGTTTCATCGCTCGAGCGCCTCCCGTAGGTCGTGGACCGTCCTTTGGAATGCCTCGCTCTGGCGGTAGTCGAGTGACCCCATCTTTGGGTTGACCACGGTCGCCTTGACCCGCGCCGGCTGCTTTGTGAGAACAATGATCTCCTGCCCGAGGAAGGCTGCCTCCACGATGTCGTGAGTAACGAGGATGAGTGAAAACCGGTGCTCCTGCCAGAGGGTAAGGAAGAGATCCTGGATCCTCTCGCGGGTGAGGGTGTCGAGCGAAGCG
>JAUWYG010000062.1 GCA_030615945.1 Candidatus Bipolaricaulota bacterium
TTACCAGGGTGACCCTTTACCGGGAATAAAGCGGTTTGTTAAAATAGCCGGTATGCCAAACCTGGAAAAATGTTTCCAGGATCCGAAGAAGCAGGGATATCGGCTATGGAGGTATTGTACCAGGAAACGTCTTCCCCGTTGGTGATTCTGTCACAATTTTCTTGCAAATGGAATGCACAGGGTGTGGTGTACTTACTCGAATTTGGTGTTGTAGACGTAATCAGGGTCTATCAACCACGTATTCAAATCTTCGAAGGAACTGTTTCCGTTTGCCACGATTTCCTGTCTCTCGGGTCAGTCAGTTGACACAGGAATCCCTTGGCCGTATACCAGCGCGCGGTAGACGCGCTGCGTCTTCCCCATGTAGTCGCCGCTGCGGTCCAGGGCGAGCCCCCGGCCTACCACCGTAACCACGGCGCCCACGCGGATGCGCTCTATCTCCTCGCCGGCCCTCCGTAGGAGGTCCGGAGCGCTGCCCGGTGGTGTGCTCCGACCGTCGGTGATGAGGTGTACGTAGACGTTATCGAACCCTTTGTCGCGGGCGAACTTGAGGAGTTCCAGAACATAGTCCACCGAGCCGTGGGAACTCTTATCGGAGACGAGCCCCAAAAGATGCAAGGCGCCGCTGCGAGCTCGTGCGTCATCAATGGCCCGGTGGAAGGACGCATTCTCCGCGAAGCTCCCGGATTTGATGGCCTGCTGGATTTGCACGTCGTCTTGGAGGACGATTCGACCAGCTCCTAGGTTCATGTGTCCTGCCTCGGAGTTTCCTCTACGACCAGGGAGCAGTCCTACCGCCCGACCAGAGGCCCTAAGGTGCACCATAGGCAGTCGCGAAATCACGTCCCAGCAGGGAGTGTTTGCCAGCTCAATGGGGTTTACGTGCTCCGGCTCGCCCATCCCCCAGCCGTCCAGGATAATAAGCAGCACCTTGTCAGCCTTCGGCTCTTCCCCTCGAAGGAGGGAACGGCCCGACATGGCCCTAGGCTGAGGAAGACCCAGGGAGGCAAGGAGCGTGGGAGCCACGTCACCCAGGATTCCCTCCCGAGCAAGCTGAGGACTCCCTCCATTCGTACTTACTAGGACGAAAGGAACAGAGTGGACGGTATGGCTGTTGTTCGGGGGACCCGCTGAAGGGCCATGGTCCTCTAGCAAACCGTGGTCCGCGGTAATCGCTGTCCAGTAGTTATACTTCCGAGCAAGGCCCAGGATGCCCTGCAAGGCTTGGTCCACCGCCTCGGCGCAGCGGATCTTCGGTTCAATTTTCGTGGAGTGCCCCATGAGATCTCCAGTGGCCAGATTCAGTACGACAAGGTGAGCCTCTCTCTCAACAAACTCCTCTTCCAAGGTATTCACTAACTGTGGTAACGATCTTGGGGGATCTCCCAAGAAAGATTGAACGCAGCGATCCACCTCCCCGGGAAAAGGCGTCGCACGTCCGCCGCTAAAGAAATAAGTAACGTGGGCGTACTTCTCTTTCTCCGCCAGGCGTAGCTGCCCAAAACCATGGCGGCTTATCACCTCCCCAAGTGTTTCCTGGATCTCCTGAGGGGCGAAAGCTATCGGCAGGTGTCGCAGGTTAGGGTGGTATAGAGTAAGTGGAAGGAAAGTGAAGGGATCTAGGCGTTGGCGGTGGAACTCTGTAAATCTCTCCTCCACGAAGGCCCGTGTGAGCTGTATCTCCCTCTCACCCCTTCGGCAGCAAAAGATCAGGGAGTCCCCCGACCGAACCCGGCCCACAGGACCGTTCCGGTCCACAAGTACCAGGGGTGGTAGCCAGTAGTCCGTGTGCCCTTTCCTATAGAGTTTCTCCACTTTCTGGACCATGCGAAGGGTACTTCGCAGACCAAGGGAGGCAACTTCACCCATGGGTTCATCCGCTCCTTTGAGCTCTGATTGCCCCCCCGATGGGTTCTAACAAGCGGGGGCAGAAGATCCTTTGCATCATTGAAATGTCGGGGTTAATCTCTCGAACAATGGCTTTCATGGCCTCCTCCTTTCCCACGTAGACCTGTTATCCCTTCGAGAACACTCATGAATATGACAACTTGTCCCTTCAGACTGTCTTTCCATTCATTGCAAACCTCTGTACGTTGACTATTCTTCACCAAGATTCCTCCCAAGTTGCTTTTCCATAAAATTAACGACCTCCTCAAAAGACCCTGGCTTTTCAGGAAAGGCCCCTTTTAAGCCCAGCGAAAAGGAGCGCTTAAAAAAAGCTTTGGTAGCAGAAGTCATGAGCGGATCTACACCGATTCCCCGCATCGCTTTAGAAAAGACGGAAGCAACCTCTCCGAACCCGATGAAGCCGATTCGTACTGGCACCATTAGCATCTCTCATTTCAGTAGATATATTTCTTCTCCTTGTCTTTCATCTCGGGAACTCCCTGGAGTTCAAAGACATGGGATACAGGAACCATCATCGCCTCGATGGTGTGAATGCCGCCGGCTTTCTTAATCTCTTCCAAAAGCAGTTCCTGCGCCTTAATCCCGGCACGCATCGGCTGGTTGGCATAAATGACGATCTTCACCTTGCCCAGGTCTTTGATCTCTTCCTCCGTTAGCTGCGGGTAAGTCGTGGGCACGAGTACCAAGGGCGCTTGCCCATCCCAACTCCTCACAAACCCGACAATCTCATCAGGGGCCTTGGATTTGGAATGAATCAAAATGCAGTCCGCCCCCGCTTCCACATAGCAGTGTGCCCGACTTAAGGCTTCTTCCTCTCCCCACCCGGCGATGAGAGCCTCCACCCGAGCAATTACTACAAAATCTTTACTTATCTGGGCGTCCTTGGCAGCCATTATCTTGCCAACAAATTCTTCGAGGGGGGCCAGCTCCTGCCGCCCACTGGCAAGGAGGCTATTATCCTTGGGAAACTTCTTATCCTCGATGCTTATGCCGGCGATTCCGGCCTCTTCAAAAAGTTTCACAGCATAGATTACGTTGTTCGCATTGCCATAACCCGTATCACAGTCGGCGATGACGGGGATGTCAATCACCTCGTTCATGGAACGGGCCGCTTCAAGATACTGTTTCATAGAAATTAGACTTGCATCAGGAAGACCATAGGAAGCCGATACTCCTAGGCTACTCGACCAGACAAAATCAAATCCGACCCTTTCAATCAGCTTCGCCCCTAATGCATCCCCCGCACCCACACCGACGAGAAGTTGTTTCT
The DNA here is from genome assembly GCA_030615945.1 of Candidatus Bipolaricaulota bacterium. Taxonomy (GTDB): domain Bacteria; phylum Bipolaricaulota; class Bipolaricaulia; order UBA7950; family UBA9294; genus UBA9294. The sequence goes on from JAUWYG010000062.1 coordinate 3,179, forward strand.
CAGCTATCAACTTCCTGAGGATTTTGGATTTTTGGGAAGTCATTATAACCCTCCTAAATGGATACCGCCTTTCCCTTAAAACCGCCAGTTGTTCTCGTTGAACGTTTGTGAGGCTCCCCCATGGGCCATGATTCTAAAATGTTCAGGAAGAGCGTCCAGGCAACCGTATGAGCCGCGCTTTTTGGGTTAAAGTCTAGGTGAGTGGTGCGGCATGCCCAACGGCACGCCGCACCCTTTGTTTTGTTCCGTTTCCCTTTTCCTCCTACGAGGGTCAGCGATAAAAGCCCTCAGATGCTTCTGGCAAACTACGGAGCAATACTCATGTAGAACTCCACGAATTCATACCTGGTGTTATAGACGTGCTCCGCGTCTATCATCCAAAGTTTCACCTTCCTGAACAAGGGAATGTTGAACAAGTGTACTTGCAGAGTCTCCACATCGCTGCGACCAGCGTAGTCCCCGATCTCGTTCCATGGCCAAAAGCCTGCTCCCATCATGTATCGGACCAGCAACTTGGCGGCGTTGGGATGGGGCGCTTTACTGGCTATGACAAACACAGTGGGATAGGCTACACCGAGGACCGGCTCCAGGTCATATAAGGGAGCGGCTTCGTACACCCCTGGCTCGTACACTCGCAGCTTGCTAAAGGTGGTCCATCCTATCGGTGGATCCTCCTGTTTAACGTCGGCAACCCCTTTCACTATCTTGCTGGTTGAGTCTATGAATACCGGCTCGTTCTGCACAAAACGTAATAGCCACTCCTGAGCAGCGTTTTTGATGCCCCGGGATAGGGTAATGCTTTTCCCGAATTCCTTCTCGTAGGCGGCAGCCATTTCATCGGGATGTTCCAGGATAGTCTGGAAAACGTTGGTCATGACACCTACCAGAGGGCCAGGGGTCAAGACTTTAGCTGTCCACTCTTCCCGAGTGAGATCCCACAAATTGTCAACCGGGGGTCCCTCGGGATTGAGAGCCGTGTTGTACATTAAAACTCGGCTGCTCCAGCGCTGCACCAGCAAGGGTTCCTTCTCGTTATCATCCAGATAGGGCGCTACAGTGTCCGGCACGAAGTTCCAAACCATTTTTTTAGGAAGAAACTCTCCCAGAAGCTCCGGTGTCCCATTAGTGAAAAGAACGTCTACCTGGTGAACGCCAGCTTGGTACTCACGCCTGAACTTCTCTGCCTGTTTGTCCGGTCCAATGTCGAACCCAACTATCTCAACTCCGTACTTCTCTTTGAACTCGTCCACAAGTTTAAAGATTCGGGAAGAGACCGAGTAGATCACCACCTTACCTTCTTTTCTGGCGGCTGCCTCGATAGCTTCCCAGTCCTGTTTGGCCAGAGCGCATGAGGATGACCAAACCAGCATCAAAGCTGCTAGCACCCATACAGTGACAAACACTACCATCCTATTTTTCTTTCTTCTCATGATGATGCCTCCTTTTTGAGGATTTATCAGGCACCTCATTTTTTAGACTTATCACCTCCCTTCAAAGGTGCCCAAACACTCCCCAGTATAGTCTCGTTCGAGATTACCCAGAATCTCCGCCTGGTAAGGAGTGCTCTCATTTCCTCCTTTACTCAGGTAGTCCCTTAAACCCTTAGTCTACGCCCCTTATCACTATCCCTCAGAGGATGGTTTTCTTCTAGCCTGCCTCACCATTGGACATCAGTTGCCCACTCGCTTTATTGTACAAATTGATGGCTGATGGATCAATGGTGACCCAAATTCGTTGATCCATTGCCAGCTCGAGCTGACGGGTTTCTCTTACAACGAGTCTAACATCTCCTCTAACCACATGCACAAAGACTTCCGGACCGGCCGGGAGAACTCCGTACACCTTGAACTCTACAGTGTCTGGTTCTGGATGAAGAAGTATACTTATGTCTTCGGGTCTAATGGCGAGGAACACCTCCTCCTGAGAAGGAAGCCAGGCCGCTGGCAGCCTGAAGTCACCCACCTGGAACCATAGTCTTTGATCGGTAGAGACCGGATGCGCCGAAAGTAGGTTGATCCGAGGCATCCCGATGAACTCAGCAACAAACAGTTTCACTGGTTTCTGGTAGATTTCGTCAGGAGCCCCTACCTGTTGAATCCGGCCCTCGTTCATCACCGCCACACGGGTAGCCATGGTCAGGGCTTCGGTTTGATCATGCGTCACGTAAACGGTTGTGGCGCCAGAATCATGGTGTAGACGTTTTAGCTCTGAGCGCATGTCAAGACGCAGACGTGCGTCCAGGTTAGAAAGAGGCTCGTCCATAAGGAAGACAGGGGGTTTGGTGGCCAGCAGCCTGGCCAATGCAATACGTTGCTGCTGGCCACCGGAGAGTTCAAACGGGTACCGATCTTCCAATCCTTTCATCCCCAGGTCACGCAAGACTTGGGCTACTCTCAGAGGTATCTTCTCTCGTGGCGTTTTCTTTAGCTTAAGACCAAAGGCGATGTTCTCATAAGCCGTCATGTGCGGCCACAAGGCGTAACTTTGGAAGACCATGCCGACTTGGCGCTGTCCCGGAGGCACCGAAATGCCCCGTCTGGCGAAGAAGACGGTGTTCTCACCGATGACAATCTTACCCTCATTCGGCTCCTCTAAACCGGCGAGGCAACGCAGCAGCGTGGTCTTACCACATCCTGATGGCCCTAGCAGCACCAGGAACTCACCCTTCTGGATGACGAGGTCAACTCTGTCCACCGCCGTTACCTTGCCGAACCTCTTGGTAAGTCCTTTTATCTTTATGGATATATTAGACACACCCATATGTCCCCCTTATTTACCTATTTAGAGCTTCCTCTCCTGCAGGCGGGCTAACCGCCCTCGGCCCAACCACCATATGACCAATTGTCCCAGGATGGTGATTACTGTTACTAACAGGATCAGAGCATTGCTCAATTGAGGAATATCCTCTTCGGCGAAGCGGTAAGCTACCGTCATCAGAACCCGTGTAGAGGGGGTATACAGGAGGATGATAGCAGCCAACTCACGCATAATCCCTATGAACGTCACCATCATTCCGCTTACCGCCCCGGAACTAGCCAGCGGCAAGACAATGTGGCGAAATCGTTTAAGCCATGAGGCCCCCTGAAGCTCAGCTGTTTCCTCAAGCTCCTGGCCTATTTGGGCCACAGCACTTGCCCCCGTACGAGTGCTGTAGGGTAGTCTGTGGATGACTGAAACCAGTACCAGCAGCGTAAAGGTGCCGTAGAGCGCGGGCATAGGACCGCGTTGCACGGCAAACATGCTAAGATACATAGCCCCGAAGGCAATGGCAGGGAATAAATAAGGCAGGAAGGAAACCTGATCTAGAAACCTCGATATCCAGCTCCTGGGGTTACGAACTACGAAATACCCTATAAGCACACCCAGCATGGCGCAGATGAATGAACCAAGAACGGCCAGGCGTATGCTGTTCCAGGCCCCACCGAGAACCACTGGATTGCGAAATAATCCTGGTGAACCAAAAGCAAGGTCTGGGTCCATCCTACCGAGCCAGTAATGAAGCGTCAGATTATCCAGCCCGTAACCACCATCCACCAACATCAGGGATTGATACGCCAACAGCCCTATAGGCAACACCGCTGCAATCAAGGTAAAAGCTCCAACTAAGAGGAAGATTGGCCAACGCCATTGCCTCAAACTGGCTATGTTTGTCTTGAATCCCTTGCCGCCTATGATCTCGAATCGTCTTAAGCTACCACCCAGTAGGCGCGAGTTGATGTAGAGTACGAGAGAGGCCAGAAGGATGAGGATGACTGCCAGAATATAACCGTTTGCCTCCAAGCCCAGAGACAAGTTCCGAAAGATCATTGTGGACAAGGTATCGTAGCGAACAGGTCCTCCTAGGAAGTACGGAATGGCAAAGGTGCCAACGGTTCGACCAAATGTGAGAACCAGCGCCGACAAGAATGCTGGGGCAATCATGGGGAAGGTAATCTTGCGTATAATCATCCAGTGCGATGCCCCAAGCAACCTGGCACCTTCCTCTAGTTGAGCATCAACTGCAACTAGGGCGCTGGATACCAAAATAAAGGCGAATGGATAAAAGTGAACAATCATGGTTATAATGATGGGGACGGGCCCATAGGACAGCCAGGTAGGTGGTACAGCGCCGAACAAACTCTGAAAAACACCTGGTCGCCCTCCAGCCAAGGGGCTTTTGAAGAGAGTCTCCCAGGCCATGGCCAAAGCGAATGCAGGAATAACAAAGGGGAGGATAAGCACGCTTCGCATCCAATGCCTGCCAGGCAAATCGCTACGGACCACTAACCACGCCAACATGCTGCCCAACAACAGGGCTATCCCAGCAGCAACCCCTCCAGTGACCAATGTATGGTTTAGGGGTTTCCATAACATCCGCATGAACAGACGTCCAGCAAGGAGGCGTTGCCAGTGATTCAAGGTGAAGCGGCCCGGGACCGCATCCGGGGAAATGCGGGCATCACTCTCGGCCCAGCTCAGTGTCCGACATGTCAGGTTAAACACGGGTACCAGTACCAAAAAAGCGAGCACCACCACCAACAGTACTGAAATGATGAACTCCGGAGATCTGGCTCGGCGCCACAAATAGTTCAACCATCGCTCGGCAAACTCCGATCGGAGTCCAGATGAGACTATCTCCAAACTCATCGCTCCTTCTACTGCAAGTTTTCGTCAGCCCTTTTGGTCTTCAGCCCTTGTTCTCTGCGGTTTTTCCCCCATCAAAGAGGTACCAACCCTGACTTGGCCACTATTTTCCTTATGGTGCTCTCTGTAAGTGTGTGAACCATCAGAATCCTAACTTTCGCCAACAGCAAAATTAAAAAGACGGAAAGATAGAATTAATCAAGCATTTAAAGATTACAAGGTGTATTACCCAATTTCGTTCTTAAAATTTGTATGGATTTTTGTATATGTTCGCGTATTAATTTTTCTGCTAATTCTGAATCTTGGTTTTCCAAAGCATCAATTATGGCCATATGTTCTGGAAAAGTTTTCTGTGGCGGTCTTACCAGCCCCCGAGCATAGCGACT
>JAUWYG010000049.1 GCA_030615945.1 Candidatus Bipolaricaulota bacterium
GGGCGAAACCACGATAACCAACTGGAACGCAGTAGCGGCCGTCGGACTGTTTCAACTCATCCCGGTAGTAATCTTTTTCCTCTTCAGCCAAAAGGCGTTGATGAATATTTACGGCGGCGGGAAGAAGGGAGGAGTATGATCAGCGGCAATAAGCGGTAGGCAAGTATAGGGAGACATGAAATGAAGGTTGTTTTAGAAGGATTAAGTAAACACTTTGGCAAGGTAAAAGCGGTTGACGATCTTGACCTGGAGATTGGGGACGGTGAATTTGTTGCTCTCCTGGGGCCGTCAGGTTGCGGAAAGACCACTACCTTACTCATGATCGCGGGGATTTACCGGCCTTCCTCCGGGAGGATCCGCTTTGACGAACAGGTGGTTAACCGTCTGCTCCCAAAGGAACGTAATATCGGGATGGTCTTTCAAAGTTACGCCCTGTACCCCCATATGAGTACCTTTGAAAACATTACTTACCCTCTGAAGTTAAAAAAGGTCCGTAGGGGAGAAATGAAGGAGAGGGCTCAGAGGGTGGCTGACATGATGGGGATCGGGGAGCTTCTGGATCGCAAGCCCGCCCAGCTCTCCGGCGGCCAGCAGCAGCGAGTCGCGTTGGCGCGGGCCCTGGTTAAGGAACCGGCCATCTTGCTCTTCGATGAGCCTCTCTCGAACCTGGATGCCAAGCTGCGGTTGCGGATGCGGGGCGAAATTAAGCGCTTGCAGGAGGACCTGGGCGTAACCGCGGTGTACGTTACCCACGATCAGGTCGAGGCGATGACGATGGCTAGCCGAATTGCAGTGATGAACTACGGCGTGCTGCAGACCTACGGTGCGCCCAGTCAGCTGTATGACCATCCGGATACCTTGTTCGTGGCCGGATTCATCGGCGCCCCCCCGATGAATTTCATCGAGGCAACCTTCGCGGAGCAAAACGGCGGTTTTTACCTCAGCAGCCAAGCTCTGGAGATCCGCATTCCGGATGAACGGGGCGCCCTGGCCAAACAGAACAACGCTCCCCAACAGGTGACCATGGGTATTCGCCCTGAAGATGTAACTATCGTGCCGGAGCGGGAGGGTGATTTCAGGGCCGAGGTTTACCTGATCGAACCCTTGGGGCGTGAGGACTTGGTTACCTTCAGGTCTGACGACGAGGAGATCCGCGCACTGGTCCCGGCTCCCTTCGACGGGCAGATCGGCGAGACGATCTGCCTTAAGCTGGCCAAAGAGAAGCTGCACCTCTTCAACCCGGAGACAGAGGTCTCTGTCTTAAGGAGCGGTAACGGTGGGAGTTCATATCACTAAACGGTATCAAGGTGTGTTTCGCGATGGAAATGGGGCACTCGCCCGTCGAACAGAATCCCTTGTTTCACACCCCGAAAAGCGGTACAGTTCGGGCCACAAAATCCGGTCTGTCGTCTGTCTAAGGAGAGGACAGCATGGTGAATAGAATAGGGCTCAACATCCAGTCGGGTAGGATCAACGGGGATCTTGAACTGCTGAAGCGAGACATCCATGCCATAGAGCAGGCAGGCTTCGACGCGGCGGAGATACCGGTCCACGGCGTCGATGCGGTGGTGAACGGGCATCTACGTGTGGGAAGAGCGAAACAGGTAAGGGAGATCCTGGATGGATTCGACTTAGAATACACCGTACACACGCCAGACAGACTTAATCTGAGGGACTTTCAATACCCTGATATCCACCGGAAGGTCTTTGCGGCTAGTGTTCAATTCACCGCTGCGATCGGGGCCAAGACGTTCGTCTATCATCAAGGAAAGCTGAAGAGCAACGGCAACGATGTGACTGAGGAGGAGGCGCGCGAGATAGAGGTAGACGAGCTGTCTGACCTGGGTAAACTGGCGAAGAGTGAAGGGGTGACGATCTGCGTCGAGAACATTCACTCGAGCATTACGCATCTGATAAAGCTGATAGAGAATGTCGGGAGAGAGAGCATCAGGATGTGTTATGATTTTGCGCATTCCTATATGAATTCCAAAAAGTTCGGATATGATTTTTTAAGATCGATCCAGCTCGCCAAACCGTACATCCGACACGCCCATGTAAACGACAATTTCGGCAAAGGAAAACCTGAATCAGCACCACCTTATATTGAGGCGATGCCGCTGGGGATTGGGGACCTACACCTCCCAATCGGGTGGGGGACCATCCCCTACGAGGATGTATTCAGGGTCATGGCGGGATATGACGATATCTATATCCTCGAGCTTCAGGAGAGATTCTTCGAGAACGGGTACAGCATGCTCAAGGGGGTTCTTCAGGATCTAAGGGAGATGCTGGAACGTGTGGAGGCGGAGAGGGTGGAATCGGCAGGTCAAGTAGACGGTTGAGAAGATCACTGTTCCCCTCGCAAACCGACGATCGTTTCCCATTCTTCAATGTGTATCTGGTGTTGAGCTAGAGCCCGAGCATCCTTGCTTTAGCCAGATATCACTGCTTTTGCCGGCGGAAGGGACCGCTTGGCTTACACACTGCGGGGACGGGGAAGGAGGCAAAGAACGAGGGATGATCACCATAAAGGACATCGCACGCGAGGTGGGTGTGTCTCCGTCGACCGTCTCCCGGGCTTTGAGCGACAGCCCGCTCATCAGCGAGAAGACGAAGCAGAGTGTGAAGGAGATTGCCCAGAAGCTCGGCTACGAGCGAAATGAACTGGCACGTGGCTTGGTAAAAGGATCTTCGGGGGCGATCGGCCTCGTCGTCGCGGACATTACAAACCCGTTCTTTTCTGATATCGCCCAGGGCGTCGGTGAAGTGGCCCACCGGTGTGAGTATGGGGTGATGCTATGTAACACGGCTGGGAAGACCAACCGGGAGTCGAGCTACGTTCGCCTACTGCGGCGAAAGCGTGTCGATGGGCTTATCCTCACCTCGGCGACCATGGATGATCCACACCTAGGAGACTTGGCTAAGACAAGGATTCCATTCATCCTAGTCTCGCGCCTCTGTAATAGTGTGGATGCTCCCTACGTTGTGGCTAATGACCGAGCAGGAGCACGACTTGCGGTGGAGCACCTGATAGAGCTTGGCCACGAACGCATTGGGTTCATCGGGGGGCCAGCGGATGTCCAGTCAAGCCGGGACCGGGATGGCCTCCTACCGAGAGGTGCTGCATGAGCATGGCTTGGCTGAGAAGGAAGAATGGATGAGCTTCTCTGATTTCACCCAGGCTGCCGGGCGAAAGGTGGGACGGCACATGCTCTCCCTGCCAGAGCGCCCATCCGCCATCTTCGCCGCCAACGACGTGACAGCCCTGGGGGTGTTAGAAATCGCTGAGGAGCTCGGTTACCAAATTCCTGATGATTTGTCTCTTGTGGGTTACGATGACATCACTTACGCGTCCTTGCCGCGGATTCAGCTCACAACCGTGGCCCAACCTGCCCAGGAGATGGGACAGATCGCTGGCGAATGGCTCCTCTCGGTAATCGAGGGGCACAGGAGCCACCCCTTGCACTGTGTACTGAATCCTCACCTCGTTGTTCGCTGCACCACCGCCCCTTTTACCTATTAGACTTAGTTTCCCTGTTGAGTATCTGTCCAACCGCTCGCGACACTCGGCGCCCAAGGATGGGATTTCTGTGTTTACCTCAAAGACAACCTCCAGATTACTTGCCCTTAGAGAAATAAAACATTTGAAAAAGGAGTTCTCTTCCGTTTTCAACCAGGTATTTGACAACTTCCAAGGAGTGCCGTATTGTAGATTGGAAACGTTTGCGAGGCAGCTACGTAATCTGGCTGGCCAGCCAAAGGAGGTGGTTCAACACTATACAATTTTTAAGCGTTGCTTGCTGTGTCTCGCAAAAGTAAAAAGGAGGGACGGCTAATGAAAAGCTTGCTGTGTCGATTGAGTTTGATTGGTTTAATTTTGGTGTTGGTGCTGGGACCGGCGGTGGCATTTGCACAAGAGGCACAGATCGAAACCATCACTCTGAAGGCGTTTGTCATCGGCCCTGGACCGGTGCCGATCACGAAAGCCACCAATCTGGAGCTTGCGGCTGAGCAGCTCAACAAGATCCTGGAGGACTCTGGCGCCAACGTGCGCGTCGAGGTGAACCTGGAGTATTCCGAGCTTAAATGGGGACCCTTCGCGGAGAAGTTCTACCTCGATTTCGCTGCTGGCAAGGCCGCGGATATTGTGACGATGCGCGAGACCGGAGAGCTTGCCGAGGGCGGGTTCATTGTGCCAATGGACGAGCACGTCAAGGCATTTTGGGACATGCATTACGTTGACTTCTACGCCAACCTCTGGGGGGGAGCCACGTTTGAAGGTAAGATTTGGGGCATCCCCCATGACGTTGCCCCTGCTGGGGTGTGGTACCGGAAGGACGTACTCAGGGCATTGGGGTACACAGATGAGGAGATCGCAGGGCTCCTACCTGCAAACGGCGACACCACCCTGGAGATCCTGGCACGGCTTGCAAAGGAGGCCGTAGACGCTGGGCTTGTCGAGTACGGGATCCTGCATCGGCCCTCGAAGGGTTCGAACACCTACGCAAGGCTTCTGGAATTTGGGGTGGACTGTTACAACCCAGAGACCGGCAATCTAGAACTGGACAAGTCCAGTCTCCTCGCATTCTACCAGTGGCACAAGGAAATGGTCGATCAGGGAGTGATCCCTCCTGAGCCGCCCGGCTGGTCCACCATCCATGGAACCTTTGCTGAGGGAAAGACGTTTGTAACGATGGCGAGTCACGTCGGCACCCCGGCTGAGTGGAAGGCGAAGTATGGGCTCAGTGACGCCGCCGTCGAAAATGACCTTGGCTTTCTCCCCTTCCCTCCAACCGAAGAGGTAAAAGCCACCGGTGGCGAGGCGGTCTCGGTTTCCGACATCCCGCTCTATTTCGTCACCACCCAGTCGGAGCACCCGGAGCTCGCGATGCTTCTCATCATGTTCGCCACCTTTGCTGAGCCGTGCGCCCTCCATTCTTCGCATACGGCACGTCCGCCTTATCGTTGGGCGGCGCTCTACCATCCTCTTGTTGTGGAGGACTCTTACCTTCAACGGACGGCACCCTCGGCTCGGGCCGTGGTTCCGGTCCCGATCCATCCCCAGATCTGGAGTTTCGTTGAGCGGATCTTCGAGGGGATTAAAGGGGTTGAGGCCGGCGTGGTCAGCCCAGAACAGGCACTTGATGACCTCGTAGCTTGGTTCCAAGCCGAGGTTCCAGACGGGGAGATCATCCCTTAAGTAAGGAGGTAAGGCCGGAGACCAGGAGAGGTCCCCGGCCTTTCTTTTTCATGCGGCGGACGATAACCAGCAAGGTTGTTCCATTGGCGTCCTTTATGGGACCCAGTCTCTCGCTTATCCTCCTCTTCTATTTTGTCCCGGTCGTACTGACACTGCTTATCGCTTTTACCGATATGGGAAGAACCCTTCAATGGCACTTCATCGGTCTTTACAATTTCGCGCGTCTGTTTGGGGTCGGAATCCGCGACCCGTTCATCCTGAAAATCATTACAAACACCTTAATTTACGTGGCGGGAGCTCTCCCCGTGACCATCTTGGGAGGGCTTCTATTGTCAATCCTCTCCATGAGGATGCATCGGGGAGCCGGGCTCTTTTTCCGCACCGTCTTCTTCATCCCCAGGGTCATCCCGCCCGTGGTGTGGGGTTTCCTTTGGGCCTGGTCGTTTGAGGGGACCCGTTACGGCCTCTTCAACGCGATCCGGGGGGCTTGGGGCCTGCCGGTTGTCTACTGGCTCATCCGTTACCCCATGCTGATAGTGATCCTGGCAAACGCATTCTTGGGCATCTCCTTAGCGATGCTCGTCTTTAGCTCCGCAATTGCCAGCATCCCACGGGATTTTACCCGGGCTGCGGAGGTTGACGGCGCCTCGGAATGGCAAATCGCTCGTTACGTTATCGTCCCCGCGCTCAAGTGGCCTATTCTCACCATGACTGCTTGGCACCTTATGTCATTTATCAACTCGTATGTGTACATCATGCTGATCACCGGTGGAGGGCCGTATTATGCCACTGAGGTGTGGGGTCTTTATGGTTACCATGTTGCATTCAGTCAGTACCGCTACGGGTATGGCTCCAGCGTCATGACGGTGCTTGTGGTGGTAAACATGTTACTTCTGGTGGCGCTAGTGAAAGCATTTGGGATGCGCCGGATGCTCGGCCGGGGGAAGATCGAGGTCTGAGATGTGGGCTAGAGCAAGACAGTGGTGGAACAAAGTGGCTTCTTACCTCGTGTTGGGAGCGGTGGCTGCGCCCTTCTTGACCATGTATGTTAGCTTCTTCCTGCGGGCCTTTGGGAAAAGGATGTACCTTGGGGTAGTGCCAAAAGAGTTTGGGTTCGCGAACTTTCAGTTCCTTTGGAGGCCCATCGCTTGGGGGCTTGAGCAGACAACGGTGTGGACCGCCCTAGGCAATACGGTATTCTTTGCCGTCACCTCGGCCCTTGCGGTAACGATCATCTGCATGCTAGCTGGTTATGCGCTTTCGCGCATTGAGTTTCGAGGTAAGAACTTCTTTTTAGTGCTTCAGCTTTTCTTACACGCCGTGCCCGGTCAGATTTTGCTTATTGCCATCTTCTTCCTATTGTTTTATATAAAACTTTTGCACAAGATCCCAGGGGTGGCGCTCGCCAGGGCATCCCTTGAGATTCCACTAGGCATCTGGATGGCAAAAGGATTCTTCGACGGGATACCGTGGGATGTGGAACGTTCCGCCATGATCGATGGGTGCACGAGGTTCCAGGTATGGTACAGGGTCTTTCTCCCGTTGGTGAAGCCGGGCATTGCAGCGGTCTTCATCTGGGGGTTTTTGTTTGCTTGGCACGATTTCATCTATGTATACACGCTCCTTCCAGGGACGATTAAGTTGATGTCTACTCTGATTCAAAGCCTTTTGGCCACCGAGGTAATCGACTACGGGTATCTGGCAGCTCTATCGCTTATTTACATGATTCCCCCGCTGCTGCTTTTTGTTTTTCTCCAGCGCGCCTTACTGAGAGTCCCTGTTTTTGGAGGAAAGGGGGTATGATGAGGATTTCTTTGCATAACCTCAGCAAGTACTTCGGCGATGTCAAAGCCGTGGACGAACTAACTCTCCAAATTCAGGAGGGGGAGTTCGTCGCCCTGTTGGGCCCCTCAGGTTGCGGCAAAACTACAACCCTCCTTACGATAGCGGGGTTTTATAGGCCCACCAAAGGTGAGGTTCGCTTCAGTGACCGGGTGGTCAACGATCTCCCGCCAAGGGAGCGCAACATTGGCATGGTGTTTCAGTCCTATGCCTTGTACCCACACATGCGCGTCTTCGATAACATCACCTTTCCCCTCAAGATCAAGAAGGTCCCAAAGAAGCATTGGGGAACTAAGGCCACGGAGGTGGCCAAGCTCCTAGAGATCGCGGACCTCATGGATCGGGTGCCCGGCCAGCTCTCCGGGGGGCAGCAGCAGCGGGTGGCCCTTGCACGCTCCCTAGTTAAAGAACCCGACCTCCTGCTCTTGGATGAGCCTCTTTCAAACTTGGACGCCAAGCTTCGAATCACCATGCGCGCAGAGCTCAAACGCCTGCAGAAGGACCTGGGTATTACAACTATCTTTGTCACACACGATCAGGTTGAGGCGATGACTATGGCGGACAGGATTGCCCTCTTAGAAGGGGGAAGGCTTCAGCAGGTCGGGAGCCCCGAGGAGCTGTACGACTTGCCAGCCACCCTCTTTGTAGCAGGATTCATCGGGACACCTCCCATGAACTTTGTCGAGGTTTCCCTTGAAGAGGTCGAGGGAAGGCTATTCGTCACAACTGAACACTTTCGCTTTCCCCTCTCGAATGGCATTGCACAGAAGGTTCACCGCATGGCCACATCCCGCGAAGTAGTGTTAGGCGTCCGGCCCGAGGACATCACTATCGGCCAGGGAAAAATCGAGGGAGAGGTCTACGTGGTGGAGCCTTTAGGCAGGGACACACTGGTCACTCTTAGGATTGGAGCGTTAGGCTTTAAAGTCCTCGCTCCACCTAGGTTTAGGGTCGCCATCGGCGAGCGGGTTCAATTGGCGTTTTCTATGGAGAGGATCCAGCTTTTCGATAAAGCCACGGAACGGTCACTTCTACTCTAAGGAAGGCTAGCCTCCATGAGAATAAAGGGTATAGGGATCAACGCACATCCGGCCCGCATCGACGGGGAAATAAAAAAACTCGAAAAGGATCTACGGTTTTTCCAAGAGATAGGCTACAACTACGTAGAGATCCCTGTCGATGTGATCGACGTAGTATATCGGGGAGAACTGCTTCCGCGCCGAATGAGAGACCTTAGGACCCTCCTTAGTAGCTTTGATTTGAAATACACCGTTCACGCTCCGTTGGCTCTAGACCTGCGGGACCAAGAGAATTCGCAGGTGCAAAGAGAACTCTTTAAGGCAAGTCTTGCCTTCACCGTCGAGATCGGGGCAGAGATCTTCGTATATCACTACGGGCAAAGTACCCAAGATCCACGTCTCGAAGATGCTCTTTACCAAGGGATGTTAGAAATGGCCGACTATGCAGGCGATCGAAAGATCGAAATATGCGTTGAAAACATTGAGATCGATACGGTTCAAAACGTGGTCGAGTTCGTCGAGAAGGTAGGAAGAGAAAGCATTGGGATGACGTTTGACTTCGGCCATGGCTACCTTGCAGCCAAGTATTTTGGATTTGACTTCCTGGAATCCGTAAGGATGGCCAAACCCTACATCCACCACATCCACATAAGTGACAACTTTGGCTGTTTTGAACCGATGCGGCTTGTGAGCTACGAGCAGTACAAGCTCATTCCATATCGCAAGCGACTTTCGCTTGGGAAAGGGGATCTGCATCTCCCTCCGGGATGGGGTGAGGTGCCATTGGAGGGTGCCCTTGAGCTTCTGGACGACTATGAGGGGGTGCTCATATTAGAGTATTACCATCATCGCTACCGCCCTGAGGCCCGCGAGATCCTCGAATCGGTGAGGGCGTGTGTGGAACGCCATGGCGCTCTTTTGGAAAGGAACATAGAATGACAAACCAAGCGATGGACGTCGTTTGCATCGGCCACCTGGCCAAAGACCGGATCGTGGTTGGGGAGCATGGTGAATCTGCCACCGGGGGCGCGGTCTACTATGGGGGAATGGTCCTCCTCGCCCTTGGCCTGCGAGTAGCGGTGGTGACGCGCCTGGCACGAAAGGACTTCGGCCTCCTGGACGGCCTCAAGGTTGCAGGGGCCGAGCTGTTTCCCGTGGAGGCGGCCGAGACCTCGGGCATCGAGAACGTCCATCCCGACCCTAACTCGGACCGGCGCATCTGTCACCCCCTGCGGTTTGCTGGCCCGCTCAGCCCGGAAGATGTGCCCCAGATAGAGACCCGGATCTACTATGTTGGCCCAATCATGCCTGGAGAAATTGACCCCCCTTTTCTGAGGGCAATGGCCGCACGAGGGCCGCTGGCCTTGGACGTGCAGGGGCTCCTCCGCAAGCGCGTGGGAGATGAGCTCATCACGGACGGCTGGCCGGAGGCGGAAGAGGGACTTTCGCTCGTTCGCTACCTCAAGGTGGACGATCGCGAGGCTGAGGCCCTCACGGGCAAGCGGGATTATCAGCGAGCAGCCGAACTCTTAGCGGAGATGGGCCCAAAGGAAGTCGTCCTCACGCACAAGGAGGGTGTATTGGTGCGTGCTGGGGCCGAACCCTTCGAGGCGCCGTTCCGTCCTCGGTCGTTAGCTGGCCGGACTGGACGAGGGGACACCTGCTTCTCCGCCTACCTGGGCCGGCGACTTTTGGGTGATTCCCCGGAGGAGGCGGCCAAATTCGCCGCTGCGCTAACAACCTTGAAGCTCGCCCGTCCAGGACCATTTGACGGTACCGTTGAGGAGGTGGACAAACTCTTGGACACTTGGTAGCGATGCTCGCAGGGACCCAATCCTTATCGTAAAGCGATGTTCTTTCCTATCTTAATGATGCGCGGATTTGGAGTGCGGGACAGCTACTAAGTTTGTATTCTGAACCATGCTTATCCATCACTATTCTAACAAGGTTTGCCACCCCGGGTGTAAAGAGCGGGATCCCGCCGCGGTCGCGCGAGATGCGTACCATCG
>JAUWYG010000067.1 GCA_030615945.1 Candidatus Bipolaricaulota bacterium
CGCATGCTTTGAATTTTGCCAAGAACATCAAGATGTGCTGGGGCGCTTGTTCAGCCGGTTCGAAAGCCAAGAGGTCCATCGCTCGATTCCTTGACCGGTCTTACAGGAGACCTCAAAGATTTCCACCCCGTTGTTTAACCCCTTGACCGCTTCGGTGAAGGCCGGAAGGTCGAAGAGCACGTGGGGTAAAAGATCGATCTTATTCAACACCACGAGGTGGGCTTTGCTGAACATCACGGGGTATTTATGGGGTTTATCATCGCCCTCGGGGACGCTTGAAATCAGGACGTTTAGGTCCTCGCCGAGCGCAAACGCAGCGGGGCAGATCAAATTGCCCACGTTTTCAATGAGGAGCAGTTCGATCTCCTCCAGGGGCAGATTATTAAAGGCGCTCGCAACCATCGTCGCATCGAGATGACACGTCCCACCGGTGTTGATCTGAACGACGGGGACCCCTTTTTTGACTACCATCTCGGCGTCCAGACTTGAACTCACATCCCCCTCAACAACGCCGATCTTGATGTCTGCCTTCAACCTGTTGATCGTCTCCAAGATGAGGCTGGTCTTGCCCGCACCGGGTGAGGCCGTGAAATTGATCGCCAATATGCCGTTCCGATTCAGCAGCTCTCGGTTTTCCTTTGCCCGCTGGTCATTCGCGCTCAAGATGTCTTTAAGAATCTTTATTTTCATCATGGTACCTCTATACTTTCTAGATATAGCTCTTTCCCTTCCACAATGTTGATCTGGGTAGTTCCACAACTCGGGCAAAGCCAGTCAAGGCCATTGAGCTTGAACTGCTTGCCACATTCCCGACATCGCGCCTGAGCAGGCATGATCTTAACCGAAATGTGTGCCCCTTCGGCGATGGTTCCCTTGCTTAGAAAATCGAAGTAAAACCGCACGCAGTCATCGACAACACCGGACATCTCCCCGATGACTAGGGTGATCCCCTGAACCTTCTCGGCCCCGTTCTTCTGTGCCTGATCCAAAACGAGATCAAGCATCGACTTTGTAATCGACAACTCATGCATCACTAGCAAATCCTCGGCAGAAGATCCCCGACCAGCATGTCGACGATTCGGGTTGCCCCAAGATGGGTCTTCATCACAACACGACCTGAATCTCCTTCCACCACCTCACCGAGAATCACCGCTTCCTTCCCGTAGCGTGTTTTCCGCATAGTGTTGAGAACACGCTCAGCATCGGGCGCGGCTACCACGGCAACGAGCTTTCCCTCATTGGCTACATAGAGGGGATCGAACCCGAGCATCTCGCACGCCGCCAATACCTCGTCACGCACCGGGAGCCGCTCTTCTTCGATGATTATCTTAATCTCCGATTGTTTCGCAAGCTCGTTTAGGGTAGTTGCCAAGCCCCCACGTGTTGGGTCGCGCAAGCAATGGATATTCGAGCTTGCCGCCAGCATATCAGCGACCATATCGTTAAGTGGGGCACAGTCGCTTTCAAGTTTCGTGGAGAAGCTAAACCCCTCGCGTTTGCTCATCACTGCGATGCCGTGGTCGCCGATCGGACCGGATAAGAGCACTTCATCCCCAGGCTGGGCGTTTGACCCAGAGATGTTGAGCCCCGGAGCCACAGCGCCTACGCCAGCGGTGTTGATGTAGAGCTTGTCCACGCTTCCCTGATCCACCACCTTAGTATCGCCGGTGACGATTGTCACTCCTGCTTCATCGGTGGCCTCCTTAACAGAGTTTACAATCTCCTCTAGATCCTTTTGCGAAAACCCCTCCTCAATGATGAAGGAAAGGGAGAGATATAGTGGGCGAGCCCCGGACATGGCTAGGTCATTGACGGTGCCACAGACCGCGAGCTTTCCGATGTCCCCACCGGGAAAGAAGATCGGTGTCACCACATAGCTGTCGGTGGTGAAGGCCAACCGCCCGCTTGCCGTAAAGACGGCGGCATCGTCGAGCTTAGCGAGAATCGGATTACCAAGCACATCGACGAACATCTTTTGCACCAGGTCATGGGCGAGCTTTCCCCCGCTTCCATGCGCCAATAGGATCCTATCGGCCACTGTTCCTCCCATAGAGGTAGTATGTCGCGCAGCTTCCTTCCGATGAGACCATGCACGGGCCGACCGGATCCTCAGGGGTACAGCTGTTGCCGAACAGACGGCAATCAAGGGGCGTCTTGACCCCCCGCAGGATATCGCCGCAGATGCACCCTTGAGGCTCGCGGGTCGGGCCAGGATCAATGTCGAATGCGCATTCGGCATCGAAGCGCTGATAGGTGCTGCGTAACTTCAGTCCGCTGTCGGGAATCGTGCCCATTCCCCGCCATTGGGCCGGGCACGGCTCAAATACCTCGTGCATCAGCCTTAGAGCCTCGGGATTTCCCTCAGGACGTACTCCTCTTCGGTAGGCGATCTCCACCTTGGAGTTCCCCTCTTCGACCTGGGTCACCAACATGTCGACGCATTGTAGGACGTCCAACGGCTCAAAGCCGGAGACCACACAGGGGATCGCGTAATCGCGAGCGATGAAGTCCCAAGCTCTTGACCCGATCACCGCCGAGACGTGACCCGGGCAGATGAGGCCATCGAGATTGACCTCCCCTGAAGCGAGGAGTGCCTTGATCACTGGAGGGCAGAGCTTGTGTGTGGAAAGGACGTAGTAGTTTTTGAGATACTTCTCCTCGGCATAGAGAATTGACGCCGCAACCGTGGGTGCCGTGGTCTCAAATCCGATCCCCAAGAAAACCACGCGTTTACTGGGGTTCTCTTCCGCGATGTGGATGGCGTCCATGGTGGAGTAGACCATGCGGACGTCCGCGCCCTCAGCTTTGATCTTTTGCAGGCTGGAGTGGCTTCCCGGAACCTTGAGCATGTCGCCGAAGGTCGTGACAATTACACCTGGCATCTGTGCTAACGCAATGGCCTTATCCAAATCTGCGTTTGCCGTGACGCAGACCGGGCAGCCTGGCCCAGAGAGCATCTCAATTGTCGCCGGGAGGACCTGACGGATTCCGTAACGCAAAATTGTCGCTGTGTGCCCACCGCAGAATTCCATGAACCGCGCCGGCGTCTTTGATCGACGGTGAATCTGGGAGACCACCCCTTTGGCGAGCCCCGCGTCTCTAAATTCAGAGAGGAACTTCAACGTTCCTCCTCGGCCGCTTTCGCCAGCTGCTCGAAAAGCTTGAGAGTCTCTCGGGCCTCATGTTGATCCAGGATGTTTATTGCATAGCCGGTGTGAACGATGACATAGTCCCCCACTTTGGCTTGCGGGGTGAGCCGCAGGCTGATCCGGCGCGTGATGCCTCCCATGTCAACATCAGCTTCTTCGTTTTTTATCGATTCGATGAGCGCTGGAATGGCAAGACACATGACCTCCTCCTCTGCAATGTTACTGGAAATTGGCAATCACCGCTTGTCCCAACGATATCCCAGCGTCGTTGCACGGTACCAGCCGATGCGTCAGCACGGTGAACCCCTCCTCTTTCAAAGCGGCGATGGTCGACCGGAGCAAGAGCCGGTTTTGGAAGACCCCACCGCTTAAAGCCACCTGGGCGATTCCTCGGTCCTCGGCGATCCGCTTGCACATCGTCGCGATCAAGCACGCCACTGTATGGTGAAACCTGCGAGATACGATCGCGGGGGATACCCCGTTCTTAACATCGTGTATGATCGCCGCGATCAGCTCCGCCAACCGAGCCACCCGCATCGTCTGCTGCTCATCGATCGTGAACGGATAGGCTTCACTTTCCCTCGTTTCCTCCTGCGCACGCATCTCGAGCTCGATGGCCGCCTGTGCATCATAGTCTATCTCTTTTCGCACTCCGGTGATTGCTGAGACCGCATCGAAGAGCCTCCCGGCTGATGAGGTTGCCGGCGAATTTATTCCTTGCTTAATCTGCTTCCTGATCACATCGCGCTCGATGGGATCAATCTCACTTAAGGGCAAATCTTCCAGACAAAAGCCTTCTCCGAGCAATGTATAGACGTAGCTCAAAGCCATACGATAAGGTTTCTCGATCGCTGCTTCCCCGCCGGGCAAGGGCAAATATTCCAAGTGTCCCACCCTTTCGAAGCCATGCCAATCAGCAACCAAGAACTCTCCTCCCCAGATCTTACCGTCGGTGCCATATCCAGTGCCATCGAACGCAACTCCAATGACGGGACCCTTATTCCCGTTGTCCACAAGACAGCTAACAATGTGGGCATGATGATGCTGTACAGCGATGAGCTTCAACCCACGCTTGGAACCAAGTTCGAGGGCGTACTTTGTAGAAATGTACTCCGGGTGCATATCATAGGCCACGCGAGCGGGTTCAATGCGAAACAGCTGTTCATAAAGCTCTATAGTTTTTTCAAAATGCCGTAGGGTTTCCTCATTCTCCATGTCGCCGATGTGCTGACTCAGGAAAGCGTGTGCCCCGTGAGTAAGGCAAAATGTGTTCTTTAGTTCAGCACCGCATGCAAGAACCTGTTCTGCCTCAAAGGGAAGGAGAATAGGATATGGAGCATAGCCGCGAGCCCGCCGAATGACCTGAGGGATTCCCTCTTCCACCATGCAGACACTATCGTCACAACTGACATAGATATCCCGATTGTGAAACAAGAAGTAATCGGCAATCTTCCCGAGTTTGCACAACGCCTCCTCATTATCCTTGGCTAGAGGTTCTCCGCTGAGATTACCGCTTGTCATCACAAGTGGGCGTTCCACATCCCTCAGGAGGATGTGGTGTAAGGGGGTATAAGGGAGCATGACCCCTAGAACTTTAGAATTCGGGGCTACCACTGAGGAGATATTGGAGAGATGTTGTTTCCACCTCAAAAGGACGATAGGGCATTGCGGAGACTCAAGAAGTTCCCGCTCTTCAGTGATGAGAGAACAGTGTTTCTCAACTTCTGTCAAATCCTTAATCATCACTGCCAAAGGTTTGGAGGGACGTGGTTTTCTTTCCCTTAATTGTTTTACCACCGTCTCATTCGTTGCGTCACAGGCGAGATGAAATCCTCCTAAACCCTTGATAGCCATAACGTTTCCCGCTTTTAGAAGCTCACTTGCGGTTTCTATGACGTCGTTGCATTGAATGGGCGTGCCATTCTTATCGGCAAGCTCCAGGCTTGGGCCACACGCATAACATGCGTTCGGCTGGGCATGGAATCTCCGGTCTTGCACTTGGTCATACTCCTGTTGACACTCACGGCACATGATGAACTTGTGCATGGTGGTCCCTGAACGGTCGTACGGAATGTCCTTGATAATGGTAAATCGAGGACCGCAATCGGTACAGTTGGTGAACGGATAGCGGAAGCGGCGATCGGTTGGGGAAAAGACCTCCCTTTTGCAATTATCACAGGTAGCGATGTCTGGGGATACTAGCTGGCGTTCGCCCTTCTGCCTTAGGCTCTTTCGGATCTCGAAACCGGTGTACCCTTTGGCGGGGTGGAACGTTGTCTCAATCTCTTCAATCCGTGCCCTGGGGGGAGCCTTTGCTTCAAAGTTGGCCAGAAAATTGTCTAACGCTTGCTCATCTCCTTCTGCCTCGATCTCAACGTTTCCTGAGGTGTTGCGCACCCACCCCTTCAGGTTGTATTGGTGGGCCAGGCGGTAAACAAAGGGTCTAAAACCAACCCCTTGTACAACTCCGCGTACATTTATTCTCGCTAGGTTTCTCATCTTGACGGAAGCGGAGTCTGTTGCCCTAACTCTTTGATTGCCCATTGCTGAAAGCTCCTTGACTGTCGCCCGGAGTAACAGGCTCTTCTCTCAGTGTGCCATTTAGCGCGCCCCACTCTTTTTACATGTGCTGATTTCCAACACTCAAGTTTGAGGCAAATCGCCCTTTACCTTCCCTCGGACCCGCCCACTGCGGCACTCCGCCACAACAGCAGCGCGTTGTACCTTCCAGAGATCAGCTTGCGTCTGCTTATAGCTGTCAAAGAGCGCCACTGTGCAAACCATTCGTATGAGCGATTCTTCCTAATCTGTCTTCCCGAACGTGTAATTCCCTGCCTTTGGGTGTAAATTATACCATCCTTCTTCAGCCTCGCCAGGAGTCTCCTCCCCATCCGCTCTTTCGTGACATCTGTTAGTATCAAGATCAAATGAGAATAACGAGACGCTCTGCGCTAACTACCACAAGACAACAATCCCAGTGATCCGGAAGGCGCTCGATCGGGGGGACCTTAAAGTGACGAAAATCTACGAGCACCTGCGTCTGCGCAAGGTGCCCGAGAACGAACTAAGAACATTCGACCCCGAACTCTCCTCGTTTGTCAATCTGAATACCCCGCGGGAATTGGATCTTCTCGCTCATCTATAGCGTTAAACGGCTTTCAATAAGCGATCGATAGGGTGATAACCTCTTCCCAAGTAGGGTCTTTAAGACCGCGGGTAAGCGCATATTCTGCCGCACTTATCAGAAGGGAAACGTTGCTTCATTACCTCCCTAGAGCCATGGTTCGATGTCGCGATCCCGCAGGCGAATCGGATGATCGGAGTAGCGGATGATCCCCTGACGATCGATCACAAAAGTGTGTGGAATCCCTGAAACACCGTAGAGGCGCCTAACCTCCTGCGCGGCAGGGAGCGACTCCCACAGTGCGATCAAGTTGGAGTAGCCGTTCTCCTGGAGGAATCTTACAGCCGTCTCAGCACTGTAATCGAGGCTCACCCCGAGCAGAACCAATCCGTCGTCCTGATACCGGGCCCGAAGGGTCTCAAGATGTGGCATCGAGTTTCGACACGGTGGACACCAGCTCGCCCAGAAGTCGAGGATGACGATGCGGCCACGAAAGGCAGATAAGGAGACTCTCTCCCCTTTGAGATCATTGAGGGCAAACTGTGGCGCGAGCTGTCCCACCTGCGTTCCCACGGGTATCTCTTGGTCCGAATCGGAGACGGTGATCATTCGGATTGTGCTATCCCTGACGCCGCCTTCATCGCTGACGGTGAGGCCCGCTTCATAACTACCTGAAGTCTCATAGATGTGGGTAGTTGAGATTCCTTCTCCGGTGGCCCCATCTCCGAAGCTCCATTCGTAGGTTGCAATCGCGCCATCGGGATCATAAGACGCGACAGCATTGAAGTAAACAGCGAGCGGGGACTCTCCATATGAAGGGGTGCGTGTGAAGCTCGCTACAGGGGAGAAATTTGTTGGAATACACCCGGGTACCATGACCAGAAGGCCTATCAGTAAAATAGCCGCGGCTAAAGCTTGTTTTAGTCTCGCTTTCATCAACTCTTAAGGCAATCGCACTTCGTCGGCGATCGGAGCGCACCGTGTGGGTTTCTTGCCTTCAGAGTTTCTCCAGAATGAATGAGGAGATTTCCCACAGTGAGTAAGAACCGATCCCCAACCTTAGTCCACACGGAAGGCCGCTTCTTAAGATACTTGAGTACGCGTCTTTCATCGGCTTCCCTCAACAAGTCTTGATGGTGAAGCCTGATCAAGTCGAACTCGAACATGTAGTCACCCATTGCACCCCCCTTTTGTATTCAACGCCTTATTCACTAACCCTCTCACCCGCTTTGAAGAGAGCAAGGCCCCTTGCCGGGCCTTACCCCTATCCCTCCTGTCGACGGAAAGTCGATGCTCTCTAGAAGTACTATATTGTTGCTCTCGTACATCGCTACTTTACTTCTCAGTTGCAAAGCTACCGTGAAGGGGATGTGGAGGTTCGGTGAATGTTTTAACGTACCTAGGGTTGACACATCACACTACTCCGGAAAGCCAGGGGGACCACACATCCGGCCCTCTCCCGCACTAGAGGGTCACCTAAGGCTACACAGCC
>JAUWYG010000113.1 GCA_030615945.1 Candidatus Bipolaricaulota bacterium
GTTGTCGGGTGGATTGTTACACCTACGACATCCGGGCTTGTTGCATTTGGTGTCTACAAACTCATCTTGTTCGTTATGTAAGCTATTACGCGTCCTTTCTTGTCCACTTCCGATCGGTGTGTCGCCACTTCGCGGCGGCGCGTTTGCCTTGATCGATTGGCATAGAGGCTGGCACGGATTAGAATGGATGAAACTTATCGGAAATGAGGCGATAGATATGCGTGCAAGAAAGTGCGCCGGTTTATCGAAACTTAATGATTAGAAATGGAGGGATCGTGTCAGATCGCAAGATACGTAGCATTACGGCGGAGGATCTCTACCGGTTCAAGCTGATCTCCGATCCGCAAATTTCACCAGACGGCAAGATCGCCATCTACTGCGTGCACCGAGTGGACAAGGAAAAAGGGAAGAAGTACGCCAACCTATGGATTGTGCCCACCACCGGTGGTAAGGCCAGCCAGTTCACCTATGGAGATCAGTCAGACACCCGACCCCGTTTTTCACCCGATGACACAAAGATCGCCTTTCTCTCCAACCGTGATGAGGAGAAACAACCTCAAATCTACCTCATACCTGTTGGTGGGGGTGAGGCACACAAGCTCACCGACCTTAAGGGTACGATCGAGTACTTCGAATGGTCACCCGATGGGGAAAAGCTTCTTCTGCAGTTTCGTAAAAAAGACGAAGAGGAGATCGAAAGGGAGAAGGATGAGGAGAAAAAGAAACTGGGGATCGTCTACCGGCACATCACTCGTGTCTTCTTCAAAGAGGATGGAGTCGGGTTCTTACCGAATGAGCGGTGGCATCTCTTAACGGTCGATGTCGCTACTGGGAAGATGACCCAGCTTACAGAGGGTGGAATCTTCGATGAGCGGGAACCTGCCTGGTCACCCGATGGAACCAAGATTGCCTTCTGCTCCAATCGCAGCAAGGACCCAGATCTCGATCCCGACGCGATCGACCTCTATGTGCTGACGATTAGGGATGAGACAATCCGCAAGATTGAGACGCCGGTAGGGCCGAAAGGGAGTCCGACCTTCTCCCCCGACGGGAGTTGGCTCACCTACTACGGCCACGAGGGCAAAGGGCAGGACTGGAAGCAGACACGGCTGTGGGTCGTCCCGGCAACCGGCGAGGCGCGCAATCTCACGAAAGACTACGATTTAAACGTATCTTCGTGGACGATCAACGACATGGGAAGCCTACCCCAGGTGCCCCCGACGTGGTCGAAGGACGGAAAGACGATCTTTTTTCAGGTGGCCCACCACGGGAACACCATCCTAAAGTCGCTGACGATGGATGGAAGTTCCCTTACTCTATCCGAAGTGATAGATGAGGATGGAGTTGTGGGCGTGTTCAGCTTCGATCGCGAGCAGAAAAAGCTGCTCTACTTCCACGGGAATATGCGCGATCCGGGTCAGGTGTGGCTTTGCGAGATGGCCTCTGGTCGCTCCCGCGTGCTGACGGGGGTCAATGAGGAGCTGTTAAGGGAAATAGATCCGGGCGAGATGGAGCAGGTGTGGTTCAAGGGTGCTGCCGGCAATGATCTGCAGGGGTGGATCCTGAAGCCGCCCGCTTTTGACCCATCGAGAAAGTATCCCTCAATACTTCAGATCCACGGCGGGCCTCGGGTGCAGTACGGGAACTTCTTTATGCACGAGTTCTACTTTCTAGCTGCCCAGGGCTATGTCGTTTATTTCTGCAATCCGCGGGGCGGACAGGGCTACGGAGAAGCGCACTCCAAAGCCATCCACAACAACTGGGGAACGGCCGATTACGAGGATCTGATGGCGTGGACCGATTTCATGACGAGAAAACCTTACATCGATGAAGCCCGTATGGGTGTCACTGGAGGCAGTTACGGTGGTTACATGACTGCCTGGATCATCGGTCATACCGATCGCTTCACGGCGGCGGTGACGCAGCGTTGCGTGAGTAACCTCGTAAGTATGTACGGGTCAAGCGACTTCAACTGGGCCCTCCAACAGGAGTTCGGAGACGCTCCCCCGTGGGAGGATCTTCACAACTACTGGGAGCAGTCGCCTATGAAGCACATCGGAAGTGCGAAGACACCAACCCTCATCATCCACAGCGAACAGGATCTACGCTGTGCCGTTGAACAGGGTGAGCAGGTGTTTGTCGCCTTGAAGCGGCTGGGGGTGGAAACGGAGATGGTGCGCTTTCCGGATGAGCCACACGGGCTGTCGCGGGAAGGACGCACCGATCGCCGTGTCGCACGGCTGGAACATATCCTCCGCTGGTTCAACCGCTACCTGAAAGGGAAGAACGGCTGACGAATCCTGTGGGGACGGTGCCTGGTGCACTAGCCTCGCTGCATTGCTTCGCCTTGTGCGCGCAGGACGTTGGTCGCCTATCAAAAGTCGTCACCCAACTGCCCCTGTGGGAGGTTCGGTAGTCCCTTCTTTCAGGAAGGAGGAGACGAGCGGGTAGAAAAGGTCTGGGCGTTCAATCGGGACCGCGTGTCCACAATTGGGAAAGCAGACATACTGCGCGTTTGGGATTAGGGCCGCCGCCCGCCGCGCATAGCACGTAGGGATGAAGTTGTCCCGCTCCCCGCAGATGATCAGGGTCTTTGCAGATATGCGTGGTAGGGCTGAGAGAATCGGCCGAAGCTCTTGCCTTGAGGTTCCTAGAAGTCCGTTTGCAGACCGCAATATCGCCAGGAAGGCCTGCTGGGCACCGGGAAGGCTGGCCAGTTCCACGTGGGCAGAAATCCATTCCGCTGGCGCTCTGCTGGGGTCCGCAAAACACCGACTGATGTAGCGCTTAACGACCTTTGGCGTGGGGCAAAGAAGAAGCTCGCCAAGCAGAGGTAGGGTGCACAGGTGTAAAAAGGGATGCAGCCGCCGGCCGAGGAGGGCGGAGCTCACCAACACGAGGCGTTGTACTCGCACTGGCATTTGAAGGGTCAGGGCGATTCCGATGCCACCGCCCATGGACAGGCCAACAACGTGTGCCCGCTCAATCTCTTGGAGGCTCATGAAGCCCAGGGCCACATGGACGAAAAAATCCACCGAATAGCCACGGAAGGGCTTGTCGGATCGACCGAGTCCGGGAAGTTCCAGCGCCCAAAGCCGGAAGTGATCATCAAGCCGTTCAAAAGCCCCGAGCCAATCCTCGACTGAGCCTCCGAGAGCAGGAAGCAGAAGCACGTTCTCCCCATGTCCCCTTACCCAATAGCGGAGTCGGAAGCCATCCACTTTTGCGTAGCGGTCACGAGGAAACTTGCGCTCATCTGCGTCCGGCAAACTGTTCCTTAATGAACGCGGTGACCTTTTCATGTTCGGTTCCTTAGAGGTGAGAAAGGGAGAAAAACAGCCAGGATGAAAACCCCTTCTCCGCACCTCATTATACACTCATAAATAACATAAATATCCTTAAAAGCCCTTCTATCCTCACCCAAGCAGGCTTGACAGGAAGACCGTGCACTGGTTGTTTGGTACTCTGCTGTCCACGCTTGATTTTTGCCTGTAAGGGTGCGACACTAGTTAACCACGATGCATCGGGGGCTCCAAGTTTGCCTGGAGAAGAGGGTATCCCGTTTGCAGGGTGAACGGTCTCAAGGGGGAGGGCGAGATGGATGATGCTTTAGGTATAGTAATTGCCATTGGGCTTGCTCTAGCGCTTGTGGTAGCATTATTTATGTTGGTTATCCCTGAGCCGGGGCAACGGGCGGTGATCGCGACCGAGCGGCTCGATGTCGCTGTACTGGCGTTCGAAAACAGTTCGTCTTGGCCTGGGGTGGGAGAGACGCTTCGTGCCCGGATTGAGACGGAGCTTGTCAACGCTTCTGGAATCACGGTCTTTTCTCGATCGCGCTTGGACGAACTGCTCACCGAGCAGATGTTCGGTGAGGTGGGATTAATCGATCCAGCCACCGCGACCCGTATTGGCTCCCTGACCGGGGTCAGCAAGTTGTTGACCGGAACGGTCTACGGGATCGAGTCGCGCTCGGAAGAAACTACGGTCTGCGAGGAATGGAAAGATGGGGAGTGTGTCCAATCTGTGCCGGCGATCCGTTACACAGTACGAATCCTGGGACAAATCCAAGTTGTGAGCGCGCAGACTGGCCAAATTGAGCAAGCACTCGATGTTGAGAGGGGAGAAAGCATCACTGTCAAGCAGGGGAATACCTTCGGCGGCTATGAGACGCTGATCGCTCAGGCGGCCGACGACATCGCCTCAGACATGGCCTCTCTCCTCACTTTTACCTACACTCGGGAGCTTCGCTACGGACTCTACAGATCGGTAAAGCCAAAGAGAAACGGCTATGTGGGTGAGGACGAGACCACCCGCTTCGAGCGCTCTGATGGTGAGGCTTACCTAATCGTTCACTTCACCCGTATCCGAAGTGAT
>JAUWYG010000047.1 GCA_030615945.1 Candidatus Bipolaricaulota bacterium
GCCCTGCTCCATCGATGAGGCGGTGAAGCTGTGGACATTCACCCGTATCGCCGGTGAAAACAATCTCCCTTCCTTTATAGGCGAAGCGATAGCCGTAGGCTTCCAGCCCGAAGTGTTCTAGCCTCACAGCTTGAAACGCGACGTCCCCCGCCTGAAAGCACCCTTCCTCTTCGATCTCTACGAACAAGACCGGCACCTGTGGAGCAATTCCGCACTTCCTCAACTCAGGCCAAGCCAAGTCACACAGCCTCGCCGTTGCCTCCTTGATTCCACCGGGCCCGATTATGTAAAGCGGATCTGCTCGCTCGTAGACGTAATGGTATAGAAGTAGGAAGAAGGGTAGTCCAAAGAAATGATCCGCATGGCAGTGGCTGATAAAAATGTGATCGATCGTTGTTGGATCCTTCCCCAGTCGGTAAAGCTGAGGGACAACCGTAGGAGGGAGGCTGAACAGGATCCTCCCGTCGAGGAGGAGCGAGCTCCACATTCGGTCCCTCCCCAGTGCCGCCCCCGACCCGAGGCAGGTGACGGCGATTTTCTCCATCTTGTCAGCTCAGCGCGCGGTCGGTGTCACGCAGGCGCCGCGCGAGTTCCTCCAGCATCCCTAGCGCCACGTCCGGGTTGGCAGAAACGATGCTCTTCATCGCCCATGGCGTCAGGACAAGGCACCGTGTATCCTCAAGGGCAATCACATCGGCGGAGCGCGGTGCACCATCGAGGAGAGACATCTCCCCAAAGAAGGCACCCGACCCGAGCTTGGCGAGCTTCGCCCCGCTCCGCGAGACCTCGGCACTCCCCTCAAGGATCAGGTAAAACCCTACCCCGGCGGCGCCCTCCGCTACAATCTTAGTCCCTACTTTAAACTCCTTTAAAGACGCCGACTTCTGGACCGCTTTAAGCCCTCGCTCACTTAAGCGCGAGAACAGTGGAGCCTCCCTAAGGAGTTCAAGAGCCTTCCTCTTATCCATGTTCCCCCCCTTTGGCAAGTTTCTTGCTTGTATTCCTCAATGATATAATACGAAGGATCCTTTTTCCAATATCTAGGGGGAAGCGAAATGTCGTGCAGTATGCCGCTTGAAAACCGTCAGCAGATCCACGCTCAGATGCAGGCCGGCGAGGAGATTGCCGTGATGTTCAGCGATATCCGCGGTTTCACCTCCTATACGGCGCGCAAGGGCGATCACGCGGCCTACCGCCTCTCCCAGCTTCACGAGACCCTGCTTAAGGAGAGGATCGAGGAGCGGGAAGGGATCATCGTCAAGACGATGGGGGATGGGATCATGGCCGCTTTCACCAGCCCATCAGAGGGGATAAAGGCGGCAGTGAAAATCCAACAGGCGATCCGCTCCCGCAACAAGGGCTCTCCCGAGGAGCCGATCGACGTTGGAATCGGCCTAGCGAGTGGAACGCCGATTATGACCGAGCTCGACCTGATCGGTCACTCGGTTAACCTCTCCCAGCGGATCTCCAGCCTGGCCAAAGGAGGCCAAATCCTCACCACGAAAAAAGTCAGGGACTCGACGACCCTTGAGGAGGGGCTACATTACCTTTCTCTGGGTGAGCGCGAACTCAAAGGGCTTGGGACTGAACACATCTACGAGGTGGCGTGGATGGCGGAATGCTGCCGCCTCTCCGATGCGGAGAATCACCTGACTCTCGTGCTAACCGAGCGTGGGACCATAGTGGTAGAACTGGCCAAGGAGCTTCAGGAAGAGATCAAGGGCGCTCTGGAAGAGTTAAAAACGCAAAAAGAAGAGGGTGCCTTCGCTGCGCTTTTGCAGCGTGCAATCGCCGGTTTCACCCAAAAGGTGATCGACAAGTCTCTCAACACTTTCGGCGTCGCACGTGAGCAGGCTCTTGACCAAATCGACCTTTCCCTCCATGGGAGCGATCTGATCGCGAAGTTGGGGAAGAAAAAGCTCTCTCTGAAAGGCGTAGACCGTAATGCAGCCACCGTCTTTTTAAAAAAGTTAGACGAGGTCAAGCAGAGACTCGCAAGAGCACCCGCTACACCTACAGAGTAGATAAGGAAGGCAACACAACAACGGAGATCAAGGGTCACGATCTCTACAACATTGATCCCGTAGGGATGGAAATCCTGTAGCGTATACTCCTTCGGTTCAACTTGCCGGATTGCAGGTCGCTGGGAAGACTCCGTTTGTTAGCTTCGACGCCTCGCCCGAGATGTGTCTGTACAGAGTTAGAGCGAGAAACTCGAAGGAGAGCACCTGGGCGTCGGCATTTCTCTCGGCTTCACGCCAGTGATTAGTCTCTGCACGTCGCTCCGCTCCTCCGGCAAGGAGGTTTCCGATTCCTCCCTTCCCTGGGAAGGGAAGATCATAAACATCGGCCGGAGAGTGGAAGTCGTTCTTGCCCAGCCGGGTGTGTGGCGGGTGAGGCTGACTGTGACCGATTCCAATGGGCTCAAGGCGATGACAGAACGTCTGATTCAGGTTCAACCCTAAGAGATCAAGGGCTCTCAACTCTCAAGTGACGGTAACCCTATTGAACGCCGAAGAACAGAAAGCGAACAAGCATCAATACAGGGATGATCTCGAGTCTCCCAATCCACATGTTGAAGCACAGCGCAAGCTTGCTCACTGTAGGCATCATCGGCCCAGTGATTCCGACCGAGAGGCCGACATTTCCCTGGGCGCTCGCCACCTCGAAGATGACATCGGAGAGGGTGAAGTGCGGCGGGGATGTGTGCAGGAGGATGATCACCCCTACCCCGAGGAAAACCATCCATAGGAAGGTGATGAGGGAGGCGTCCTCCAACCGGTGTCCGACGTCGGTCTCATCGACCGCGGTTGGTCCGATCCGGAACGGGACGATCGCTCCCCGGGGGGAGACGATCTTGCGGAACCGCCACCCGACCCCCTTCATTAGGATCAGCATGCGGATCACCTTGATTCCGCCGGCGGTCGATCCGGCCGCCCCGCCGAAGAACATCCCACCAGCAAGGAGAAGCTTCGCCGTTGCACTCCAGGAGCCGATGTTCGCCGTCTGGAAACCGGTGGTGGTCATCGCCGAGACAAACTGAAACGCCGAGTGGCGCAGCGAGCGCAAGGGGCCTAAGGCCAAACCGTTCTCCAGTGCGAGGAAGAGGACTCCCACCGTCAGGATGATGATGAGCCAGCGGGTCTGGAAATCATGCCACAGGGTTATCCCCCTCCCCCGCATCAGTTCGTAGTGCACGGCGAAGCTTATCGCGCCGAAGAGCATGATCGATAAGAGGACAAGCTCGATGGCGATGCTGTTGTAGGAGGCCATACTGCTGGCGGTGACGCTGAATCCGCCGGTGGAGATCCCAGTCATGGCGTGATTGAGCGCCTCCCAGATCGGCATCCCCGCCCCCCACAGGGCGACAACACTTATGAAGGTATAAAGCAGGAAGATCCACCACATGGTGCGCAGCGTGGAGAGGATGCTTGGATGGATCTTCTCCCCCCGCGCCTCGGCGTAGTAGAGGCTGTAGGTTCCGGCGCCCGGGCGTGGCCCGGCGAGGATCGCGAGCATGAGCACGATAACTCCCATCCCACCCACCCATTCCATGAAACTCCGCCACCACTGAAGTGTCCGTGGCAACAGGTCGGCACGGGCAGCCATGGTCAGCCCAGTCCCGGTGTATCCGGAGACCGCCTCGAAGAAGGCGCTCGCCGGGTCCTTAAAATAGTAGAGGGTCTCCGAGCCGATCCCGCTACGCTGCGCGAACAGCGCAGTCAGCACGAAGGGAATCGCCCCCAACAGGGCGACCAGCAGCCAGCCGAACGAGGCGATGATCATCCCGTGGCGCAGCTTGGTCTCGCCGGCGTGGCGGAACGGGAGATACAGGCAGGCCCCCAGCACGAAAGAGACAAAAGCGGTGATACCAAAAGGAAGAAAGGCGTAGGGCTCGTGGAAGACCAACGGGACGACAAGCGACAGGAGGGCCATGACTCCTACCACGGGGAGGAGTAGCCCAAGGTCACGCAAGATGATGTGCAGGTCCTCGTTTACACGGAAGGCTGGAAGTCTCATCCGGAGAGTTTCTCGACCAGCTCATCACTGGCCCGCTCCAGAGAGAAGAGGGTGAGAATGTCCCCGACCTCAATCACCGTCTCCCCGGTGGGGATTTCTCTCTTCTCATCACGCTCGAGCGTAATGACGAGGATGGAACGGGGAAGGCTTCCCCGTTTGGTACTCTCAGCAAGGGATCTTCCCACCAGCGGCGACCCCTCATTTATCGTGAGGCGGAAGATCTGATCCCCGTGCGAGAGGACGGTGAAGTCCTTCACCTTGGGACGCTTCACCGCGTTGTATAGGTGGTTTGCTACCACGTCCTCCGGGTTCTCCATCACGTTCGCTCCCAGCTTGCGGAAGAACTCGGCGTGTTCCTTGTCATTGACTACGGAAACGATGGACGGGATCCTCAAACCCTCGGCGATGGAGACGACCATCAGGTTGACGGCGTCATCGCTCGTCGTTGCGATCAGGGCATCGGCCCGCTCCGATCCTGCCTCGCGCAGAGTCTCTGCCGAGGTTGCATCTCCGTTCAAAACGGTGATGTCATATTTATTGCTGATCTCTCGAGCGCGATCCGGGCTTGCGTCGATCACCACCACGTTGTTCTTCTCCCTCACGGCGATGTCGATCAGGCTGGTCCCGATGCTCCCTGCCCCCACGATGATCATATACATACCCATCCCTCCCAAACAGGAGCTATGGTAGCACAGATAAGATTAAGGGTCAACGGGGGTAGTCGCTTCAAGGCCGATGTTAACGGCGTTTTGTCCAGCCGTTGATGATGCCACTCCACCTGTTTAGAATTTGATCTGCAAGATAACACAATCGCGGAGGGACATTCGATAATGGTGAGAAGGATAAGGTGGTCTCTGCCAACTGCTCTTCTCTTGGGTGCTATCTTCCTTTTGAGTGGTTGCTTTCAGCCGGAGCCAAATGAACCTCCGGTCGCACGTTTCTCCGTTACACTCCATCAGCGATACGCTCCTATTACTGTCCTGTTCGACGCCAGTGACTCCTATGACCCGGATGGACGTATCGTCTCCATCATTTGGGACTTCGGGGACGGCAAAACAGGAACCGGCTCAACCATCTCTCACACCTACGCTGAACCAGGCACTTACACAGTTGAATTGCGTATCCTCGATAATCGTGGCGAAAAGGACTCTTCAACCGCGGAAATCCTCGCCTTAGAGGTCCCACAAGGGTACCTTCTTCGCCACTACGAGTGGGAGTACCAAAAAGATCCTCAGTACTGGGATGTCTTGCTCCCCGAAGCCACCTACCGACTCTACCACGAGCGTCCGCGGCAGCCCTTTGTCGACAACTACAACTATGACGACTACGTATTGGAACCACTAGACGAACCGACGCTTGAAGACCTGGCCCAAGCGCTGTTAAACAGAGTAGAAGGTGACTACGAATCATTTGTAGAGTGCACTCTTTCTTTCGTGCAGGGGACCACCCAGTA
This sequence comes from Candidatus Bipolaricaulota bacterium, assembly GCA_030615945.1. GTDB lineage: Bacteria > Bipolaricaulota > Bipolaricaulia > UBA7950 > UBA9294 > UBA9294. The sequence continues at coordinate 5,474 of JAUWYG010000047.1, forward strand.
TACGCCGGATCCGGAGGGGTTTGAGTACCCGCTTTACCCACTGGAGACCCTGGTCGATGGGATTGGCGACTGCGAAGACACGACCATCCTGTACGTGAGCCTCATAAGAGCCATGGGATACGGCACCGCAATGGCATTTGTGGACACTGACGACGACAACATGCCGGATCACGTCCTGGCACTAGTCCCAGTCTCCCAATCTTACGTGGATGCCATTACCTGTCGGCCAGGGATGAGCGAGGGCGTCTGGAGCCTCGATGGTCAACTCTATGCCCTGGCAGAGACGGCGGCCAATCCTGACCAAAGGGGCTACATCCCGCTTGGCTGTGATCCTTGGGGGCTCAGTGAATCCGATTTTAAGAGGATATGGAACCTCTGAACTGCATGCGGACGCTCTCGGTGGGAAACGGTCTTTCTCCCCCGCAAACGTCGCCCTCTTTGTAAACGGGAGGTGCAAAGCAAAGGCAACTCATACAAGCAGTTGTTAAACCACATTCAGGGAAGGTATTATCGATCCTGAAAGGAGGAGTTAGTTCCCCGATGAACTGCCTGATCGATCCGCGCAAGTTAGTTCGCTTTGACTTCGGCCCACTTCATCCATTCAAGACCTACCGCCTCGGACTCACCTACAACCTGATGGAGGCCTACGGACTCACGAGCGCCACCTCAGTCTACACCCTCGAACCGCGGGAAGCGACGCAAGAGGAGGCGCAGAGCTTCCACACAGAAGGGTATCTCGAGGTCCTCCGCCTCGCCGATACCGGAATGTGGGTTCCCAACCTTTTCTCGCATGGACTGGGAACGGGTGACAACCCAGTCTTCCCCGGGGTGTATGAGTGGGGGATGCTCGTCGCCGGAGCGTCGATCGACTGCGCCAAGGAGATCCTTGCCGGTCGGGCGAAGATAGCGTTCAACATGTCAGGGGGACTGCACCACGCCATGCCCTCCCAAGCCTCGGGCTTCTGTCATGTAAACGACGTTGTCCTTGCCATCAACGCCCTCCTCGCGGACGAAAAGCGGATTGCATATGTGGATATCGATGCCCATCACGGAGACGGAGTCCAGCACGCTTTCTACACTACAGATCGCGTACTGACAATCTCGATCCACCAGAGTGGACACACCATCTTCCCAGGGAGCGGGTTTGTCGATGAGATCGGTCAGGAGGCCGGCCGCGGCTACGCGGTGAACGTCCCCCTCCTGCCTGGAGCGGGCGACGATGCATATCAACAAGTGTTGGACGAGGTGATCTGCCCCCTTCTAGACGCCTATAACCCCGATATCCTGGTGACCCAGCTCGGTGCTGATGCCCTCCGCGGCGACCGCGTGGCCGGGCTGGGAATGAGCCTGCGCCAGTTCGAGCGCTTTGCAATCTTCTTCCACGAGCTTAAAAAGCCGTGGCTTGCCCTCGGCGGTGGGGGATACGACGTCGGCAACGTCGTGCGCGCCTGGACCCTGGCCTGGGCAAGGATGAACAACACTACTCTACCCGACAAGATTCCTCAGGAATGGCTGACCCAAGCTGCGACCTACGGCGTGACCACAATGACCCTGCGCGGCAAAGACGCCGAGAAACCCTCTTCCGCCCGAGTATTTAAGGATCTCGACCGCACGCTACGCACGCTCAAAGAGACCGTCTTTCCACTAATAGTTAGCCATCAGCATTCAGCTACCAGCCGTCAGCTAAAGGCAAACCAGTCTTCTGATGGCTGAATGTTGACCACTTACTGCTGATCGCTTCTCCATGTTGACACACCCTCACTCACATGATAGAGTGGGGCTCCCCACTAACGAGGTAGAATCAGATGCAAAGCGAGCATTCACCAATCCGCCAAACAGAAGCGAGAAACAGTGTTCAAGTCTGCTTGCCCGATGGCCGGGTCTTCGAGGCAAAGAGGGACACCCCACTTTATGAGTTCTTCAACACAGCTTTTCCCAACAGGCAGGGTCTACCGGTGGCAGCGATTGTAGGGGGAAAACTGCGCGAGCTCGCCTGGCCGGTGCCTCGGGACGTAGAGGCAAGCCCTGTCTTCCTCTCCGATTCGGACGGGATGAGGATCTACTGCCGGAGTCTTTCTTTCCTGTTGATCGTGGCAGCCTACGAGCTATTCCCGGGAGCGCGCCTGTTCATCGACTATTCCGTCCCCTACGGCGGCTACTTCTGCGAGGTAAAGGGAAGGGAGCCGTTTACCACCGAAGAACTCTCCCGCATCAAGGAGCAAATGCGAAGGCTGGTGCAGGAGGACCAACCGATCGAACGCCAATATCACACCATAGATGAGGCGAGAAAAGTCTTTGCCTCCCGAGGGGAAGAGAGCAAGGTGCGCCTCCTTAAAGACTTCGGTGAGGATCACCTTCACCTTTACTCCCTAAACGGTTTCCTCGATTACTTCTACGGGTACATGGTCCCTTCTACTGGGTATCTGCACACTTTCGCCCTGGAGCCCTTCCCCGGAGGGTTCATCCTTCGCTTTCCACGCCGCGAGAATCCGACAAAGTTCCTTCCCCCGCAGCGGTTCACCGCCTTGCGGGAGGTGTTCAACGAGTACGGTAAGTGGTTGGACGTTCTGGGAGTGCGTGACGCCGGTTCGTTGAACGAGGCGGTCCGCTCAGGGAGGATCGAGCAAGTGATCCTCGTCTCGGAGGCGCTGCACGAAAAAAGGATCGCCGAGATCGCTTTTATCATCGCAAAACGCCACGACGAAGACCACCGCCTCGTCTTCATCGCCGGCCCTTCCTCCTCGGGGAAAACAACCTTTTCCAAGCGCCTAGCTGTCCAGCTTCTTGCGGGCGGAATCCATCCTTACCCACTGGCGATGGATGACTACTTCCTGCCACGGGCGCGCCTGAAAAAGGGGAACGGTGGCACAATCGACTTCGATTCCCTCACCGCCCTTGATATCCCCTTCTTCGAGGGACAGCTACGCGCACTGTTAAGCGGGGAGAAAGCAACCCTTCCCCACTACAACTTCAAAAGCGGCAAGAGGGAGAAGGGACCAACAGTACGACTCAAGCACGACCAAATCCTGATTGTGGAGGGGATCCACGGCTTAAACCCACACCTGCTTGAAAACCTCCCCGAAGAGGAGGTCTTTCGCATCTTCGTCTCCGCACTAACCCAGCTCAACTTGGACAGCCATAATCGCGTCCCCACCACAGATACGCGCCTCATCCGCCGCATCGTCCGCGACGCGGTCAATCGCGGCTACAGTGCCGCGGCAACCCTCGCTATGTGGGAGGGTGTGCGCCAGGGGGAAAAGCAGAATATCTTCCCCTACCAAGAACAGGCCGACGTGATGTTCAACTCCGCTCTGGTCTATGAGTTGGCGGAGTTAAAACCACTCGTCGAGCCACTCCTGCTGCAGGTAAGGGAACCAAAACTGCGGATTGAGGCCGAGCGTCTCCTCGCCTTCCTTGCCTGGCTTGTACCATACTCCTCAAAGCACATCCCTGGAAACTCGATCCTACGCGAGTTCATCGGTGGCTCGACACTGCGCAAGTTCCGTCTCGACCTTGCTCCATCACGAATCTAACGTCCCTAACGTCCCCATCGTGGTGTGGTAGGCATAAAGAACCCTACCCTGCAGGATGGAGCCACAGGGAGATCTCATGGTAGAATGACACGAGGTTAGCGATGGCTCTCAAGGTAGCGACGTTTAACGCAAACTCAATAAGGGCGAGGATTCCTATCATTATGGACTGGCTCGAGAAGGAGCACCCCGATGTCCTCTGCCTCCAAGAGACCAAGGTACAGGACCCCACATTCCCAGAAGCGGCGTTTGCAAAGGTTGACTACCGCGCCCTGTTCCGCGGAGAGCGCTCCTATAACGGGGTGGCGATGCTCACAAAAGAGCCGATAGAGGCTAAAAACCCTCGCTTTGGCCTCGATGACGGGGGCCCTGCCGATGAAACACGCTTCCTCGTGGCGGAAGTTCGCGGGATTCCCATCGTCAACACCTACGTCCCCCAGGGACGGGATCCGCAAGATCCGATGTTTGTCTACAAGCTGGCTTGGTTCTCTCGTCTGCGGGACTACTTCGAGCGGCACTTCTCGCCCCAGGAGCCGTTGCTGTGGGTGGGGGACTTAAACGTGGCTCCCGACCCGATCGATGTTCACGACCCTGTGCGCCTGTTAGGACACGTCGGGTTTCATCCCCAGGAGCACGAAGCCTTTGCCGCGGTCAAGGCGTGGGGATTCGTCGATATCTTCCGCAAACATGAACCAGGCGCTGGTCAGTACACGTTTTGGGACTACCGTGTTAGGGAAGGAGTCTCTCGTAGGAAGGGATGGCGAGTCGATCACATCTTGGCAACGCTCCCCTTGGCCGAGATGTCGCTTCGGGCATGGATCGACATCGAACCAAGGGTGGCAATCCGTCCTTCTGACCACACCGTCCTTGCCGCCGAGTTTGACATCTAACTACAGATGAGCTGAATACTGATAGCCGATCGCTACTCACCAACCCTGACGTCAAGGTGTAAAGAAGAGGACAGCCGCCCGCACTGGGCAGGCCTCCAGACCCTTTACTTTTAATGGGAAAGCGATGAAGTGCGGCGTGCCACCTTCTGCGATTACTTTCCCCAAGTGAACGAGTCCCTCAACGATAGGAATCCCCTCGC
>JAUWYG010000089.1 GCA_030615945.1 Candidatus Bipolaricaulota bacterium
CGAGTTGGCAGCCGCCGCTCTTTGGCATACTATGTTGCGGAGGTGCACAATAATCATTGTTGGGTGGCAACAAAGAAAAATCGGTAATGGCAAACATGGAAGAAATAAAGATGCCACAATTATCTGATGAAATGACGGGACGAATAAAGGAGACAGTTTCCTATCACTATGGATTCGTCCCGGCAGATTATGATCTGCAATGGATAGATAAAGTATTGAAGAATCAATACGTTGTTCTCCATGAACAGCATATTATCCGCAGGGTGGTGGATTTCGAAATCGAAAAGGAGTTGTTGAAGTATAGAGACAAGATGGGGTCCTCGAAATTCGAGCAGATTTGTATCGAGAAAACGATCTTCAAATATCTGACTCTTGCTAGCATGTGTTACCGTGCCGGAATCTGTGCGGGGGCGATAAGTCTTTGCAGGACGGCTATTGAAACAGGTCTGAGAGAAAGACTGGCTGAAGAGTTGGCAAGGCAGAAGATTTCAAACCGAGGCGACTTGCCTGCGAAGACAATAGAAAAGTTGAATCGGCTTCGTGATGAAAGCTTGGGACCTTTGATTAAAAAGGCTTCAGAGGTTGGGATTATCAGTAGTCAGGACATTGAAAATGCATTTCGTTCCCTTAAGTTTAAGTCCCAAAGCACTAGGAAAGCTTTGGATAAATTCATCCACGGAGATCTTATATGGATGGTAGATTATGTAAAAAGCCGCGAGAGCGATACAAGGGTGGTGGGCGCAAAGAATGAATTAGAAGAGTTCAAGATAGTGGCCGACATGAAAACGGAGCAAATTGCTGTCGAGGTTCTGAAGGGATCGTATCAGATTGCGGCCATTCTATATCTTGGGAATTCCGGGGACGCATACTGTGATTCCTCAAAGAGCAGCCTGAAGTAGGCCTGAATCCGTGAAGCAAGCTGAGGTACGGGGGTTCGGGGGACACATACCATAATTCGAAGAGCAGGCTCTATAGGCTCAGGTCTTGCAGTCCAACACCCGGAAGGTCGCAGATGATACAATCCAGAAAGGAGGTGCTCGCGTGGTAAGATTCCTTCACACCTCAGACTGGCAGATCGGGATGAAGGGCGGAGGCTTGGGGCAGGCCGGAACACTGGTTGCGCAACAGCGCATCGAAACGATCGACCGAATCCTCTCCATCGCCGAGGAGCACGATGCAGACTTCGTCTTGGCCGCCGGCGATCTGTTCGAGGACAACCGCGTCTCCTACAGCGATGTAGAGGCCGTCGCCCGGATCATACGCGACCACCCCGACGTTGAGATTCACGCCATTCCCGGCAACCACGACCTGCCTGGTCCGGGGAGCGTTTGGAATCGCAGCGCGCTTCGAGGGATCCCGAACTTCATCGTTCACCTGGAACCCCGGCCTGCTGAGATCCGCGACGGCGTCACGCTACACCCATTTCCTGTGCTCAGCCGATACTCCAGCGCGGATCCCCTGGCGGCGCTTCCAGACCTTACTCGATTGGGGGGCATCCACATCGCGATGGCCCACGGTCATCTCACGACGATTGCGTTCGGAATGCACGAAGAAGGGATCACTCTCCCACTCGATCCTGCTCACGTGGAACATGCTGGCCTGGACTACCTGGCACTCGGTCACTGGCATGGAACGCGGTTGATCGATGCCGAGGATGGCCGCTGTCGCATCGCCTATTCGGGAACCCCCGAGCAGACGTCCTATGGGGAGGTCGATGCCGGAAACGTCCTACTTGTCGAGATCGAGGAGAAGGGCTCACTTCCCAAGGTAGAAGTGATCCGATCTGGACAACTGATATGGCGCAATGAGCAGGTGGAATTCGTGGAGGATGAGAACCTTGATCGTCTGCGTCGGCTGTTAGAGACGGCAAACTCTGACCTGCTCCGTTTGGAGATATCGGGAGAGCTGCCAGAGCCGCTCTATTCAGAATATCAGCAAATCCTAGAGAGGTTCCGTGAGCCCATCCTGGACCTACGGGTCCGCGATGAGCAGCTTCGCTGGCGAAGAAGTGACGAAGCATCGCTAACGTTGACCGACGCTTCACTTGAGGAAGTCCTGCGCAGACTGCACGAGCTTCATGCAGCCGAGGCCGCTGATTCAACAACGGTGCGAGAGGCCATCCGCCTGTTTGGAGAGCTCACGAGGGAGGCGGGCCTGTGAAGCTTCTACGTCTAGCACTCACCGACTGGAGGCAGTTCCGAGGCGGTCCGCACGAGATCTCGTTCGATGGCCGCAGCACCATATTTGCGGGGCCGAACGAAGTGGGCAAGTCAACGATCTTCGAAGCCATCCGACGAGCCCTCTTCGACCGTTGCCGGAGCACGGCCCAGTGGGTGCAGCATATTGCTCCCTACGGCATTCGTGGTGCTGTTCCCACGGTGATTCTCGAATTCGAACACAACGGCAAGGTCTTGCGCATCGAGAAGGCCTTCGGCGGACAGAGGGGAACGGCCACCCTCTCAGAGCGGAAGGACGGGCGTTGGATGCCAATCGCCAGGAACCAAGACGCGGATGAACAACTCCGAGAACTGCTTGGAGTCACGTTCTCCGGCAGCTCTGAGGGTGCGGAACCGGGCAACTGGGGAGCGTTCCAGTGGCTCTTCGTCCCCCAGGATGAGCGAGACCTTCCAGAGGATCGCTCCGCGGCGATAGGCCACCTGGGATTGCCCCAAGCAGGTGTAAGCGACGACTTCAACGCGGTCCTAGATCTGGTAGGTGAGGTGTACAAGGAGACTTTCACCCCCACCGGATGGGTTTCGACCAGATCGGAGTGGCAACGCATAGAAGAGGAGCTCGATCGGCTCGGAAAGGACAAAGAGGACGTGGGAGCGACGCTCCATGAGCTCGATGAGAAGCGCCAGCGCTATGATGAGATCCAGGCCCGGCTGCCCGCCCTCAACCAGGATGCGGATCAGGCAAAGAAAGAATGGGAGGAAGCCCTCCAGGAGCACGTCGATCTCTCGGGTGCCGAAGGGCAGCTTGAGGCCGCCCAAGCCAGGCATGAACAGAAGAAAGCCGAGGCAGATAGTGCTAAACATGTCCTAGAGGATCGCCGCAAACTGGAGAAGGCGGACAGTGAGGCTGCCGAGGAGCTCGATGCCACCAGCAAGGAGAGGGCCTCGAAGGTGGCGGAACGTGATCGAACAAGCGATGAGCTGGGCAAGGCACGCGAGGGAGTGCGGGACTTGGAGGGCCGGCTTGCCGAAGTGCGTCGCTCGTTGCAGGATGCGTCAGACCTCTTGGGCATTAAGAGCAAGCGAGCCGAGAAGAAGCGGCTGAAGAAGGTGCGCGATCGGATTCGAGAGATCGAGCAGGACATCGAGGGACTGAAGGTCCAATTGATCGGCGAGACCCCCAGTGCGGATCTCATTGAACAGATCGCAACGCTTTTGGGAAAGGCTGAAGCGAAGCGCTCTGCAATAGGCTCTTCGGCACTACAGGTCACAGTGAATGAGGTTACCGACCTCAAAATCCTGCTCGATGGCAAGCCTCTCGAGGGAAAAACGGGAACCGCGATTGAAGACGTGCTGATCGCGCCACCCTCGGGCGGAAGCGTCCGCGTCAAGGGAGACACGAGCCGAGCGCAGCGACTCGCCGATGAGGCCAAAGAGATCGACCAACAAGTCAGAGACCTGCTGGAACCGTTCAACGCCGACTCGCTTCAGGCACTCCGAGCACTCCGTGAGGAGCGGCTGGAGAAGGAAGTTAAACTCGGGAAGCTCAACACAGAGCGGTCCACACGTGATAATCGCCCGCTCTCCGAGATCGACTCCACGCTGCTTTGTCTTGACCGGGAGATTGAGAAGCTGCAGGAAGATCGAAAAGAGCACGGGGTGATCGATGCACACGATACGCTGTCTGACCAGGAACTGGACCAGCTTGTCGATCGTCTGGGCCAGAAGATCTCTGAGATAGAGGAGCAGCTTAACAACACCAAAAAACAGCGAGATGAGCTGTATCAAAGATTGGAGGATGCGCGGGACGAAGCGGAGAAGGCGGAAAGCTGGTACCAAGCCGCCAAAGCCCGGAAGGAAGGGGCGGGAAAGTCTCTCGATCGACACCGCGATCACAGCGGAAGCACGGATAAGTGCCAAGCCCGCGCAAAGAGTGCCGGGGAGGAACTGCAGAAGGCCACGAAAGAGCTTGATTCCGTTCGTGCGAAGCTTGAGAAGCTAAAGGAGAATGCAGAGATCCGCCGCACGACCGCGCAGCAGAAGTACGATCGTCTAGAAAAACGCGTCCAGCAGCAGAAAGCAAGGGCAGAAGAGCTCGCTCGGCAACTAGAAGAGGCTTCTGATAAGGGTTACTACGCAAAGGCGGCTGACCTGGAACGGCAGATCTCTTCCGAGGAAGCGCGTTTCACACGGGTCGCACTGCGAGCCAAAGCCATCAAGCTGCTGAAAGAAACGATGGAAGCGGTTCGATCCTCTGTTATCCAGAGGGTTATCGCCCCGATCAAAGAAGATCTCGACGTTCGCTTAGCGACTGCCACTCGAGGACGCTACAGGCTCGCAACCCTTGGCGATGAGCTGATCCCCCAGCGATTGCAGGGGGATGCCGAATGCGAGTTCGAAGACGGCTCACAAGGGCTCATAGAGCTGGTGAATACCCTCCTTCGCATGAGCATCGCGGTGCATCTGGCGGAGCAGGAGCCGCAAACGCTCATCCTGGACGACCCTTGTGCCCATGTGAGTCGCGACCGCACTGCGCGGGTCGTAGAGCTGCTCAACCAGCTGACAGCGGCCGGAAAGGTTCAGGCCGTGGTTCTGACCCACCGGGAGAACGAGTTTGCCGGCCTTGAGGGAACGTTAGTAGAGGTACAAGACATTGGATAATTTTGAACAAGAATTAGTCCAAGTAGATTCTCTACCTCCCGACCCCTCATCAGACGAACACGGCAACTCCCTCTCCCTTCCCAAACGGAAACCCGGCCAACCCAAGTTCTTCAACTGCCCCACCACATCCGCCCCCCAAAGTGGTTGATTGAGGTCGGGTCTTCATTCTTGGCATTTCCGAGGGGAAAGATCCAGCGAGGCGATGAGAAACGAGATATAATAGCGATTGCTGGACGGAACGACTATTTCACCATCGATCCCACGGCCAAGCGTGTTGCCAACAGACTGAGCGCCCGAGGATTTGAGGCTACCACACGGTGGGAAAACCCGTCGGGTACAAGCCCCGACGCTACGCGTAACCCCGAGGACGCATACCGTGATTCATCAAGGAGCAGCCTGAAATGGAGTCTGTGCCACTCGGCTCCTCATAGTATCTTAAGGGATGACAGGAATAGAGTTGGCACCCGCCGCTTTTCGACATACTATGTTGCGGAGCTGCACAAGGATCATTGAAGGCGCGGTTGCCTCACCCCGCGCCGGCTTCCACGATTTCATGCGTCAAGGCGGCCTGGACGGCCTGTTTGCACGTCACGCGCTGAAACCGATCCATAGGGTCTGTCTCTCATTTCGGCACGATGGGCATCGCAGTTGCTCGAAAAGAACGATGAGCGCTAATATCTGCCCATTGTGAAGGGGGCACTCGAGGGTTCACAAATCTACTGCGACTGGGGATACGAGATCCGCAAGCACGGTGCAGAAACGCTCCTCATCGACCGAAGACTGTGGCCGGTGGCCTACCCGCTTGCCATCTTCACAGCGCTTGCTGTTCTACTGGTCTGTGTTGGTCTAACGCTGCT
>JAUWYG010000077.1 GCA_030615945.1 Candidatus Bipolaricaulota bacterium
TTGAAGATCCCGTCCTCGTTCACGACCATCACGAAGATGCCGAACGCGCGACCGTACCGTTTCTCGGCCTCGTCCATCAGCTTGATGACCGGATCGTCCTTACTCATGAACTCACGGAAGTCGGTCTCCATAGACAGATTGGAGATCGCTGCCGTGAATCCGACGACCACGGCGAGAACGATCCCGATCGTCCAGATCGGATGGTCGACCGTCCACGCAAACAGTGATTTCAACATTCCCTTCATCGCAGCCATCCCTCCTGGAGATACAGGGCCGCGAGGAGACCGGGCCAAAGATCTTCGCTCACGTCGATCGCCTCCGCGAGTCCTTGGAAGACCTGATCGACGATGTGCGAAGCGGCGTCCACTCCGGCGCGCACTGTCGGCGCCAGGGATTCCAACCCTGCGGTAGCAAGCCAGATCTGACTCACCGAGCCGTCATCGAGTCCGCGTGGAAGGACCAAGATGACGTCAAATGGCGCCTGTCCGGAGTCCAGCTGCTCTGTCTTCAGTGGGTCATCGTAGCTGTTGGATACATCCACCAGTTTCACGGAAACGTCAAACAGGCCCATCTTCTTCAGCGCACCGGCCAGCGCGCCGACGCGCATCGTGGAGATGAACGTCTTCGTCTCATCGACGAGCAGCAGACGGACGCCCACTACGTCTTCCTGGCCGGTTGTCTGGGCCGATAACCCGATGCTGATCAGGGTACAGCACATCACGAGCCACGCTACGTATCGATACTTCATTGCACGTCCTTTCTATTTTTGTAAGGCCAATCGTTTCTTCAGCAACTGCGGGCGTTGCTTTTCCCAGCGCTGCGCAAACCCGGGCAACTCCTTCTCGACAAAGTCGAAGAACACCTGCATTTCGATTAACCGTTCCTTCATCTCGAGGGACTCACCCGCGAGTGTCTTTAATCCTTGATCCGCCAGTGCATGATGCTCCTTGAGGTGTCCCATTTGCTGTGCAAACAGGTCAGACCACAGATTGGGACGAGGACGGTAGTAGCGACGCCGATGGCCGGGCATACTGATCTTCTCGATGATCCCCAGGCGAAGGAGCATCTGCGTTGCCGAGCTGATCGAACCCTTGCTTGCTTGCAGCTGCTTTGCCAGCTCATCCATCGACATCTGCGGCGGCACACAGATCATCAGTGCGCCCAACACTCGTCCTGCCATGTGTGGCAGTCCGTGCTCCTCCAGCGTGTCGCCGGCGTCCTCGATGAACTGCCGCCGTGCCTCTTGTTTGTCGCTCACGATTACTCCTTTTCGACGTCCGGGGAATGATAAACGTTTTAGAAGTTTTGTCAAGTCTGAATATTCAAAATACAGCAGGGATGCTCGACCTGCGAATATAAAAACGGATCTCTAAAAGATGTCTTGATCCATATTACGACCCTGCGCGCTTATCCACACCCTCGTGCTCTGCAAATCAGCAGTGAGCACTCATTCAGTGGACGAAGGGTTTTGTTGTGCATCGCCCTTCCGCGTTGCCAACGTCAGGCCGCCGAGGACCAGCGCTCCGCCCACGCCTGTGCGCCAGGTAAACGCCTCTCCCAGGACAATCACCCCGAGCAGCACAGCCACTACGGTTGTGAACGGGATGATCAGACCCGCTCTCACCGGACCGATCTGCTTGAGCAGCCAATAGAGGAGCACGAATGCCAATGCGGAGCCAATGAATGCCATGTACAACAATGAGGTCCACGCCATTGCCGTCCAATGGAAGTGAATGGGCGAGCCTTCCAAAACCAGGCCCAGGGCAACGAGTGGGATGCAGCCGGCGGTCATTTGAATCGTTGTCAGGACCATCGGGTCGAGATGCTGTGCAAACCGCCGCACGAGAACGGAGGAGATGGCCGCCGCAAGTGCCGCCCCCAGAACGGCCAACGACCCCCAGAACGCCAGTGCATCGGCCAGCTGCAATTGTTTGGAGAAGATGAGCGTCACCCCGGCAAGTCCCACCAGAATGCCGCCCAGACTCCATCGCGTCATCCGCTCATTGCGAAGAAAAAAGTGGGCCAACAGAAGCACGAATAGCGGAAGGGTCGAGAAAAGGATCGAGGTCAGTCCGGCCGGAATGTGATTCTCGCCCCAGTAGATCAGGCCGTAATCCATGCTAAAGGTGAGCAACCCCGTTCCGACCATCACGAGCCAATCCCGCCGAATCCTTGGAAGGCGAACACGCCGCACCCACAGAATCACCCAGAGGAAAACCGACGCGATGACGAAGCGCAGACCGGCAAACAGAAACGGAGGAAGATCCTCCAACCCGAGCTTGATGAACAGCCAGGTCGATCCCCAGATGATTCCAAGCAGCAACCAGACCAGCGATGTCTTCTTCAATCCAGGCACTCTCCGTCCAGTGGGAGTCTATCCGATCGAATAGTCAGCCGCACGATTGAACGCTCACTCAGAAAGGCTGTAGAAGGATTTTCGTTGCTTAAGCTCAGTTTGGACGCCTCAGTACAGTGTCCTTCAAACATATCGCATCAGCAAAAATGTCAAGAGACAAGTTGGGAGGGGCATGGGGTCACACCTTCATTCTTGGTGTGGAATCTACAGGAATCGGAACGAGATGAATCGTTCGAGGAAAGCCTTTTCTGAACTGGGTTATCTTTGTTGGCTCCCCGGGGAGGACTCGAACCTCCAACCATTCGGTTAACAGCCGAGCGCTCTACCAATTGAGCTACCGAGGAATACGTCTCTATTCTATCGGCCTGCTAAGCCTTAGTCAACTTTCTTAAGCCGCAGCGTACAAGAGCTGGCGAATGACTTTTGATGCCTGTTTAAGATCGGCAACGGTGATGTGCTCTTCTGTCGCGTGTGCCGCCTTCCCGCCGAAGCCGAGGACGACCGCGTCGATTCCTTTTCCATTCAGGATCAGAGCGTCCGTTCCCCCTGTGATAACCCGCGTCTTTGGCTCAAGGCCGGCAGCAGCGGTCGCCTGTTTAGCCAGTTGTACAACTAGTGCGTCCTCAGAGACCTGCGACGCCTTATACTCTAGATCGACCTTCACCTCGACCTGTGCTCCCATCTCCTTTGCTGCCTCTTCGAAGGCACGGCGCATCACCTCGGCCTGGCACATGCACTTGTCATGGTTGAGGCTGCGACACTCGGCCTGGATCGTCACCTTCTCTGGGACACCGTTTCGAATCATCCCGCCCTGGATCGTTCCCACATTGGCGGTCGTCTCCTCATCGATGCGTCCCTCGGGCATCGCAGCGATCGCCTTGGCAGCGACGCGGATCGCTGAGATTCCCTTCTCCGGTTCCATTCCAGCATGTGCCGCTTTCCCTTTGATGTCGATGTCGAGTGAGACGTGCGAGGGCCCCCCGATGATCACTGTATCCAGATCGTCGCCGTCGATGACGAATCCTTTCTTCGCTTGAACCATCGAGAGATCGAGGTTCTTCACTCCAAGGAGACCGACTTCCTCCTGCCGCGTGATCACGATCTCCACTGGAGGCCGTCTCTCCGCTGTTCTCACTGCCTCGATGATCTCAACGATGCCTGCCTTATCGTCCGCTCCCAGGACGGTCTCCCCGGCGGAGCGGATCACCCCATCCTCGATCACCGGCTCGATCCCCTTCCCCGGTTTTACGGTATCGGCATGAGCACCGAGGAGAATCGGTTCGGCCTTCTCCGATCCTTTTGCAGGGACGTGGGCGATCAGGTTCCCGTAGGCGTCGAGTTCACAGCGTGCTTCAAGCTCCTTTTCTAAGAGGTCCTTCAGATAGTCGATGAACCGCACCTCCTCGCCCGACTCAGAGTCGATGCGAACGAACTCACAAAAGAGGCTAACTAGGTCCGTCATTTAGAATCCTCCTTTTTTGCTGTGTTCCTTCTCTTTGCTTCCTTGACAAATTTGATGACTAGCTCCCCGAGGAACTCGTAAAACGCTGATCTATCCGTCATCATGAGGTCCTGCTTTTCAAAGACCTCAGTAGCTACCTCTTTCAAGAAGGGATCCCCATACTCCGTAGCGGTAAGGTCTGCCAAGCGTGCCAGCCCCTCAAGCAAGCGCAACGGCCCATAATCCTTGGGTTCATCCTTCAGTCCCTCCGCACTTGCCGCTATATAGGCACATAGGTCGAACAACTCAGCCTTGCTCATCTATTCCTCCTGATAGGTCTCCCAAGAGGTGATCTGTGACAACTCCTTTCTCGGGGGTGCAACAGGTTGCTTCCTTGGAAAACCCAAAGCAACAAGGAGGATGGGATAAATATGCTCGGGGAGCTCCAGCAATACCTTTGTTCCACCCTCAGAGAAGGAGGCGACGGCACAGGAGCCCAAGCCCAATGTATGGGCTGCAAGCAACATGTTTTGCACCGACATTGCTGCCTCCTCTGCAACGAGGGTGGACCTTGATATCCCCGTAAAGTTTTGCACATCCCTTTGGTTTGAGCAGACCACGATAGCAGCGGAGGCCTCTTTGGGAAAGCCAGGGGAGAGGGTCTTCAACGTCTTGAGCTGTTTAGGCTCTTGCACGACGATGAACCGCCAGGATTGAACATTGCTGGGGGAAGGGGCCCATTGGCCCGCTTCTAATGTTCTCTCAAGCATCTCCCTCGGTACCCTTCGATCCTGGTAGGACCGGACACTCCTCCTCTTCTTTACAACGTCAAGCACGATGTCCGCTTCACTTGCTGCCATCATCCCTCCTTTCCGTCTGGATCAGTTCAACCTCCTGTTCTTCTCGATCTCCTTGTATTGAAGCTCGTACCCGAAGTGTTTCGGTCCGAAGAGTTGCAGGCCCTTTGGTGATCGCCACATCTCGGGGGCAGGGTAACCGATGACCGTCACCTCTATGCCTTGTTTGCAATTCGGATTCGTGATCGCCTCACCCGTGTTTGGATTAAGGACACAGATGAGATCAGGAACAGTTACATCGGGCTCATCATCAAACCAGGAAACGATGTGTTCATTCTTGTACCAGATCCTGTATTGATGGCCGTGGTTATCCACCTGGCCGGAGATGAACAATTCGCCAATGGTGAATCCTTCCTCGATTTTCCAGCTTGCTTGGGTCACTACTCCTTTGAACAGGAGATAACCCTTCCCCGCCAGAGTAGCCGCCTCTACTGGGTCCTTGTTGGAAGAGTGGGCTTCCCGGACCGCTTTCCCAATTGACATTGCTCTGGATAGAGTTCCCGGGATGACCGAGCCCTGCAGCGCTTGTCCTTGAAGAGGGTGGTCTGTCACACCTGCGCGGTTGCCACTGACCACGGCTAAGGCGCGAACGAGGATCTCGGCCCGGAAGTCATCCGCTACCTCCTTTAGGATAACGACATCACCCTTTGCCGTTGCGACAGCCAGTGGGCTTATGGATACATTCTTGATGTAGAAGGTGGTGTGTTGAAGTTCTGGGACGGAGCGACCGGCAGGGTCGGCGTCCACGATCGGGATTCCGAGCCTTGCAGCCACTGAAAGGGCAACAGCTGTGTTTCCACCTCCGATTTCTGTTGCGATCGCAGCGTAGAATTTTTGGCCTAGATACTCCTCAAGGGCTTTGAACGCATCTAAGCACTCCATTTCCTCATCCATTTCGGTTGTAGGCTTGCCGGCCTCCTCCGGGGAGACGCTCCCACACATGTAGGGTGAGGCAGTCAGTGCGTCGTCGGGGACCTCCTCAAGGCTGATCAGCTTGAATTCCCTGCCTGCTGACAAGTCGCTTTGAATAAGTTGGAGTCCTCGTTTTGGGCTTCCTCCACCGCCAGTTCCCAGGATAGTGCAGCCGCGAATCAAGTCCTCCAGTTGCTGTCCGTTTAAAGTGCGCATCGGTCTTTCCTCCTTTAGCTTATCTTCTCGCCCTTCTCATCTTGGGATCCAGAATCTCCCTTAAGCCATCCCCGACCAGATTGAATGACAAAACGGCGATGAAGATGGCCAGACCAGGGAAGGTGACAATCCACCAATTCGTGAGGAAGTACGTGCGCCCCGTACTCACCATCAACCCCCATTCAGGCGTGGGGGGTTGTGCACCCAGTCCCAAGAAGGAAAGAGCAGCCGAGGTCAACATGATCGAGCCAAAATCCATCGAGGCCTGGATGACGATCGGGGTCAAGCAGTTGGGGAGAACATGTTTGAAGACAATCTTTCCTTGTGATGCCCCCATCGCTCTGGCCGCTTGTACAAAATCTCTCTCTCGAACCGAGATTGCTGCACTGCGCAGTAGTCTTGTGTACCATGGCCACCAGGCAATGGCAATGGCGATCATCGCATTGATTAGGTTCGGGCCCAACAATGTGGAGATAGCCATAGCCAACAACAGCGGGGGGAAGCTTAGGAATACATCCGTTATCCGCATGATCACTTCATCGAGCATCCCACCGGAGTAACCGGCCACTACACCCAGTGGCACCCCGATGGTCAGCGCGAGCCCAATCGCAATGGCTCCAACCTGCAACGAGAGCCGAGACCCGTACAAGACCCGGCTGAAGACATCCCGCCCCAGCTCGTCAGTGCCAAACAGATGTTGGGAACTGGGTGATTGAAACCTATCCTTAATATGAGTCTCAACAGTATCTTGAGGATAAGG
>JAUWYG010000075.1 GCA_030615945.1 Candidatus Bipolaricaulota bacterium
CAAGAGCGAGGAGCACACCGAGGGGCCGTGCCCCCATTGCGGCGAGGTCGGAGAGGGAGACTGCTACCGAGCGCCACCCGATGGTGTATGGGGTCGTCCCGGGAGGGAAGTCGCTTGTGCGGTGGAGCATGTCTGTGGTGAGAATGAGATTGGTGTCACGAAACGGAAATATCGCTGCGTCATCCCCGGCCCCGGCGATGTATGTGCGAATGATCTTTAAGATCTCAGTCTCCCTCATCGCGGGCGACCCGTTCTCTGCTCTGGGCCGCGAGGGATATGTGTCACTTCCCTACGCTGGCATTACCCAGATCAGGTTCGAAGGGTCGAGGTTAAACCTCCTCTCAGCCCAATTGCTTGAGCTCCCCTGATGAGATTACTATACTCCTGACACAGATTTGGATCAAGCTCGCAAAGATAGGATGGTCGCTATTATCGCCAACCAATGCTTTTCAACTTCGGTGCAGAGATAACAAAAACGGAGGTAGCGTCGGAGTTTATCTCCGCCGTTGGGCGAGGCACCTCCCCGACGTTAAGGTGGCATTTCCCCAGCTAGGAGTAAGGGCAATTGTTGTCTTTGCCCAACATCGCAACCGAACATCGCTGGCAGAGCTTTTCAGCTTGGTACCAACTAATAGCGGCGAATCTCCGCTTTCCTCCCAGAAGCAAGCTTAAGGGTATAAAGCGGAGGCTCTTTATGAACAGGGGCTCCTCGCTGTTTTAATTGGGTAGCCAGATGTTAGGCTTACCTACAGTCTTGTAATAAGGAAACCAGGAATCCACCTAGGAGAGACAAGACCGCAGTTCCGCAACAAGGAAGCAGGAAGTTGATCCTTTTCCTGGTCTCTTGGCTTCCTAAGAACTCAAAAGGTTGCGGTCCAAGCCGGTAACCTGAAATCGGGCTTGCTTACGCGGGAGCATCTCTTGACAGGTTGCCCACACTAAATAGCGAAGAGCCTGAATAGGGAACCGCAAGAATAGGCCCCTCAGCGATCTTTTAGGTACTTGTCGTTCTACGACGGGATGAAGTCGGTTCTCTCGTCGATTCTTACCACCGTGTGAGCGATCAATCGGGCGATGTTCTCAAGGTCGCCTAGGTGCACGATCTCGCATGGTGAGTGCATGTAGCGGTTGGGGACGGATATCAACCCTGTTGCCACCCCGGCGCGGCAGAGCTGGATCGCATTGGCGTCGGTTCCAGTCCCGCGTGGAGCCCCCTCGATCTGGTAAGGGATCTTCTTCTCCTTGGCCGTCTCCACGAACAGCTTAAACAGGACTGGGTTGATATTCGGCCCTCGGGTGATGATCGGTCCCTTTCCCATCGTCACCTCGCCGACCTTCTTCTTCTCTTTATCCATCCCCGGTGTATCAGTGGCGAAACCGACATCGACAGCGATCCCCACCTGCGGGTCGATCCCAAAAGCACTGGTGCGTGCTCCGCGTAGGCCGACCTCCTCTTGCACAGTCGCTACGGCGTACACAGACGCCTTGGGGTTCATCGCAGCGACGAGACGCGCCGCCTCCAGGACGAGGAACGCCCCCACTCGGTCGTCAAACCCACGAGAGACGACAAGGTCATTTCGCAACTCAGCGAACGAGTAGTCGAGCACGGCTGGGTCCCCGATCTCTACAAGGGAGGCCACATCTTCTTTGTCCTTCGCTCCGATGTCGATCCATAGGTCCTCAATCTTGACGACCTTCTTGCGCTCTTCCTCTTCTAGCAGGTGGATCGGCTTTCGCCCGATCACTCCGAGGATCGGTCCTGTCATCCCTTGAATCCAGACCCGCTGGCCGGGGAGGACTTGTGGGTCCCAGCCACCGATACCGGCGAAGGACAGGTAGCCATGATCATCGATGTAGGTAATCATCAGGCCAATCTCATCGGCATGCCCGGCGAGCATCACCCGCGGGATTCCGCCCTCGTTTACAACGGCGAACGAGTTGCCGTGTGAATCGGCCCAGGTTCGCTCGGCGAACCGATCTGCCTCCTTTCGCCAGATACGGGAGATCTCTTCCTCGAAACCTGACGGGCAGACCGTCTCCATACACCGACGCAGAAATTCCACTCTTTCTTTCTCCATTACGTCTCCTCTCTTAAGCGTGGATAAGAGCTTAACCGCTCTTAAACGAGGCGTCCACGGTCGAATAGGGTCAGGGGGTCCTCAGCATGTGAGGTGTAAGCAGCCGGCGACCTGTTCCCCCTACTCGACAAGCTCGTTGTATGCCTCCACCGCCTTGCCTGTCTTGTAGTCAACAAGGGTGACTCCTTGAGCTGCCAAGGAAGCGACTATCTCCTTGGGGATTGCCAGCCCTCCGAAGGTACCGGTCCCCACAACGATGACACGCGGATGGTGAGCAATAGCCCACTTTAAGTCCTCGACGTGGAGGCAGTGCCCCTCTTGCCGTATCCATGGGGAGAGGATCTCCTCTTCAAACACGATCAGGTCGCGCCTATACGTGCAACCGCCAACCTTGACGCGTCCAAAGGCATAATCGCTCAGACAACCCATACCACTATTCTACCCATACAGTAACCTCAGCCAAACCTTAAGAATAGGGACCGCTCACTCCTTAACAGCATCCTTGCCATTTGCATTACAGATGCAGCCGCGACCAGATCAGTTCGCTATCTCCCCTTGACAAGTGAAATTTTTTCACTATGGTAAAAACGTGGAACACGAAAAGCTTGGCGGCAGCATCCGCACCCTGCGCCAGAAATGGACCTTGGAAGAGCTCTCTTCTCGTTGTAAACTTTCCGTGAGTTTTCTCTCGCAGGTAGAACGCGGTCTTTCCTCGCTTTCCATCTCCTCACTTAGTGCCATCTGTGAGGCGCTTGATGTTCCAGTGAGTCATTTCTTCGCTGCGCCGACAAACGGGCCCCTGGTGCTCAAAGCGGGGTCTCCTCGCAGTCGTATCTACCTTGAGGACTCCCAGGTTACTTATAGCCTGCTTTCGGGTTCCATGTCCGATCGAGTGCTTGAGGCGCTGATCGCCGAGTATCCGCCTCACTACGACCCACCTCTCATCACACACGAGGGTGAGGAGTTTGGTTACGTGCTTGAGGGAGAGGTTTTACTCCAGGTCGAGGATAAGAAAGAGACTCTTGAACCAGGAGATAGTTTTCACATCTTCTCCTCGCGGTTGCACACTGTTCAAAACCCGGCGGATGAGCCCGCAAGGATCCTGTGGGTTCTCACGATGAAGCTTTTGGACGGAGGGGGGCATTTGTAATGGCAAAACGCCTGGCCATCGATATTGGGGGAACCTTCACGGATTTCGTAGGGTTGGACGAAGAAACGGGGGAGGTCAGTTTGGAGAAGGCTCCCACCACGCCTCAAAACTTCGCGGAAGGGGTAACCCACACCATTCGTAAGAGCGGAGTGGATCCTACAACCATCCGCCAGTTCGTTCATGGGACCACGGTAGTGATCAACGCGCTGACCGAACGGCAAGGCGCCAAGGTCGCCCTCATTACTACCAACGGCTTTCGGGACGTGCTGGAGATTCAGCGCGCCAACCGAACAGACATGTACAACCTGTTCTACCAGAAACCAAAGTCGTTTGTACCTCGCAGGTTCCGATTCGAGGTCAGGGAGCGGCTCAATCATCGGGGTGAGGTTCTGCAACAGCTGGTGGAGGAGGATGTGGTTGCCGCGGTAGAAGCGTGCAAGAAGGCGGGGATTGAGGCTATCGCTGTTTGCTACATTCATGCCTACGCCAATCATGCCCATGAGCAGCGAACGCGGGAGATCATCGAGAAGTTATATCAAGAAGCCTCTGTGACCGTGTCCCACGAGATCACACAGGAGTGGAGAGAGTACGAACGCACTAACACGACGGTTCTAAACGCTTATGTCCAGCCCGTGGCTGAACAGTACCTTTCTACCCTGGAGAGGGAACTCTCCGATATGGGTCTTGAGGGCACAAAGTACGCCATGCAATCCAACGGCGGGACCACCACCTTCCCTCAAGCACAGCGGGTCCCGATTCACCTCGTGGAGTCGGGACCGGTAGGTGGAGTGATCGGGGCGAGTGTCATCGCCAAGGGCATGGGGGAGGAAAGCATCATCTCCTTTGACATGGGTGGAACAACGGCCAAGGTGTGCCTCATCGATCGGGGGCAGTTGAAGATCAATACGGACTACCACTTAGAGAAGACAGCCATCTGGGCCGGTTACCCGTTGAGGATTCCCGTCCTTGATATTGTGGAGGTGGGAGCGGGCGGGGGATCGATCGCGTGGATCGATCAAGGCGGAGCGCTCCATGTCGGGCCTCGGAGTGCCGGTGCCGACCCTGGTCCAGCCTGCTACGACCTAGGAGGAACAGAGCCCACCGTTACCGATGCCAATCTGGTGACCGGTCGTCTGAGCCCCGACTACTTCCTGGGCGGGCAGATGCGGTTGGATGCTGCCAAAGCCGAGGCGGCCGTGCGCAAGATCGCTGAGCCGTTTTCTCTATCAACCCTGGAAGCCGCCCTGGGAATCATCAGGCTCGCCAACGCCAATATGCAAGCCGCCTTGGAGCAAGTGAGTATCGAACGGGGCTACGACCCACGGGAGTTTTCCCTGGTGGCCTCCGGAGGGGCCGGTGGCCTGCACGGGGCGGCGCTAGCTCGAGAGCTGCACATGCGCAAGGTTATTGTTCCCAGGGCACCTGGCCAGTTCTCCGCGTGGGGGATGCTGATGACCAACCTGCGTCATGATTTCATCCGCACTCACGTAATGGCCTGCGCTTCTGAACAGCTCGAAGAGATTATTGATGGATTTTCCAAATTAGAGGAGGAGGCTCGTGAGCAGTTCCGGCAAGAGGGCTTCCCTCTGGAGCGCACGTGGATCGAACGCTTCCTGGACATGCGCTACAAGGGTCAGGAACACACGGTGCGTACCTCAGTTCCAAAAGACAGTCTTCAAGGCAAGAACAACCTAAACCTCCTCATTGACAAGTTCCACGAGCTTCATGAACAGGCTTACTCCTTCCGACAGGACGACCCAGTGGAGATCGTCAACTTCCACGTCGTAGGGTGGGGAGAGGAGAACAAGCCCTCGTTTAAGCCGCTGGAGGAGGAAGGGCGAAGCCTGGCTCAAGCATTCAAGGGGGAGCGACCGGTGCACTTTGAAGAGGTGGGTACCGTGCAAAGCCAGGTCTACGAGCGGAGCCTCCTCCCATCCTCTGCGAAGATCGCCGGTCCGGCGGTCATTGAAGAGCCGGCTTGTACGACAATCGTCTGCCCTGGGCAACAGGTGGTAGTGGATCGCTTCGGCAACCTGGTCATCATGGAGGTGGGAAAGTGACGGTCAAGCGCGCCATCGATCCGTTTACGGTGGAGGTGATCAAGCGGGCGTTGATCTCGGCTGCGGAGCAGATGTTTGTTGCATTCGGGCGGACGAGCAAAAGCTCCGTCATCTACGAGGTGCTGGACTATGGATGTGCTATCACCGACGCTCAGGCGCGCATGATCGCCCAGGCCAATGGCATCCCTCCATTCATCGGTGTGCTCACCGATGCCGTCACCGAAGTGATCAACAAGTTCGGCTTGGATGGTTTAAATGAGGGAGACGTCATCATCTTGAACGACCCCTACATGGGTGGGGCCACTCACCAGAATGACGTGGTGTTAGTGATGCCGGTCTACTATCAAAACCGGCCGATCATGTTCGCGGCAATCAAAGGCCACTGGAACGATATCGGAGGGAAAGATCCCGGGAGTTGGTCTCCCAACGCCACGGAGATCTACCAGGAGGGGTTACAATTCCCCGTGGTTAAGTTACTTGAGAAGGGTAGGGAAGTACAGGGAATCGTTGACATCCTAACTCGTAACATCCGCATTCCTGAGATGATCTTGGGAGACATGCGGGCGCAAGCGGCGTCATTGCAAGTGGCGGCCAACCGCATCACGCAGATCTGCGATAAGTACGGACTCGATACGGTGCTTGAGTCAATTGAGATCTATCTCGAACAGGGCAGACAGGAGGCACTTGAGGAGCTAAAGTCATTGCCCAAGGGAGAGTTTGTCGCCGAGGAATACATCGATGATGATGGGCTGGGAGGTGATCCGGTCCTGGTTAAGGTCAAGGTGACGATCACCGATTGTGAGTTCATCGTTGACTACACCGGGACGGGGAAGACCTGCCGTGGGCCGATCAACGCCCCCTTGTCCGCACTTATCAGCACGGCCAAGTTTGCCTACAAAGCGGTGGTGAGTCCGCATGGCGATCCCAATGCTGGCCTGTTCTCACCGTTAAAGGTCATCGTACCAGAGGACACGGTCTTTAACCCCAAGCGGCCCGCACCGATAAGTACCTATTGGGAGTCGGCTAGTTATGCTGGAGATATAGTCTGGAAGGCCCTGGCCGATGTCATACCCAAGCGGATCACGGCTGGGCACTTCTTGAGCGTCTGTGGGACGACTGTGAGTGGTATCGATGACCGTACTGGCGAGTGGTTCTTCTCCGTTGAACCGAATGCCGGCGGCTGGGGCGCAGGTAAAGGAAAGGATGGGGAAAGTGGCCTAGTGTGCTCTGGAGATGGCGAAACGTACGTCCTATCGATTGAGGTGGCGGAGACGCGGTACCCGTTCATCGTCGATCAATTTGCATTAAACATTGCCGATGGTGGACACGGTCAGTGGCGTGGTGGTTACGGCCTGGTGAAAGATTACCGCATCACCAATTCCAAGGCCTTTGTCACCGCTAGCTTTGGGCGGAACAAGTTCCCACCATGGGGGCTTGCCAATGGCATGTCGGGCACCCCCAACCTGGTAGAGGTTCGCACAGCGGATGGGAATGTAGAACAACGGGGACGCTTCTCCACGGAAGAACTTGAAAGAGGCGATGTAGTACGGTTCATCACTGGGATGGGCGGCGGCTACGGAGAT
>JAUWYG010000080.1 GCA_030615945.1 Candidatus Bipolaricaulota bacterium
AATAGACGCACCATTCGTGCAATATGTGCCTCCTGCAAACAAGGACAGGCGAATTGACTTGATGGGCGGGACCTCTGTGGGCAGAAAATCGCTTAAAACTTCCTCCGTTTGTTATCCTCTGTTAATTAAAAAAAGAACAAAACGGCAACTCAATCCGTTTCTGGCCCTATACGACAAGCATACATCATCCCGTACAAGAGCCTCTTGAGCTGCCGTTTTTGGAGGCGTTAAGCCTCCTTTTAGCCCGCCGTCTATCTAAACGGCAGTTAGAAACGCGGGCCTAGGCCGTCTTAAGCTCTCTTTACCTTAAGCTCAGACCCAACCTTGACGGCCCTTAGCTTCTTGGCGACGACGTCTTTCAGATTCTTTCCTGGCTTAAAGGCCGGTACAACTTTCTTGGGGACGGTAATTCGCCTCTGGGTCTGAGGATTGATCCGCCTGGACTCCTTCCGCGCCCTGGCCTCGAACTTGCCAAACCCAGTCAGGAGGACCTCTTTGTTAGATGCCAGCGCATCCGTAATCAGCCCGATCATCGCATCCAGAGCCTTGCGAGCCTCCTTCTTGCTAAAACCGGTCTTCGCTGCCAGCTTATCTACGAACTCTCCTTTGTTCACCTTGTCACCCCCTTTCTTATTAGTAGAAAATTTCTGTCATTATAGTCCTTGGGAGACGTTCTGTCAAGAGGGAAGGGCATTCCCGGGTTACCATGCCCTAAGTACTCACATTGCAAAGGAACAATTACTAGCATTACAACAGGCTTTTATGCAATTTGACTTCCAAAGCCGCGCGGGGTAAAGTTATTCTCCGAACATCGCTAGTGAGGTGCAACCGTGAGAGCATACGAGATTATCTACGTGATTAGGCCGGACCTCTCCGATGAGGAACGGGCGAGCAAGGTGGAGCGAATTCACAGCCTTATCACGGAGAACGGAGGAGAGATCGAGGAGACAGACGACTGGGGAAAGCGTGAGCTGGCCTATGAGATCAGGCACTACTCGGAGGGACACTATGGCCTAACCACGTTTAAGCTCCCACCACAGGCGGTAGAGCCGATAGAGGAGCGCCTGAATATCGATGAAGAGCTCCTTCGCTACCAGATCGTCTCCCGCTCGGAATAGGAGAGTCAGATGGCAGCAAGCCTGAACAAAGTGATCCTGATCGGCAACCTAACAGCGGATCCCGAACTCAAATATACGTCGAGTGGGACAGCGCGCACGCGGTTCTCCATCGCCATCAACCGCCAGTATAAGGACAGCACAGGACAGCTTCAGGATGAGGTGACCTTCATCCCGATCGTTGCATGGGGAACACAGGCGGAGAACTGCGCCCAGTACCTGACCAAGGGGCGATCGGTGGCAGTGGACGGGCGCCTGAGGATCGACACCTTCGAAACCGCCGAGGGAGAACGAAGGAAGGTCATCGAGGTCGTGGCTTCAAACATTCAGTTCCTCGGTGGCCCCCCACGATCCGCGAGCGAACCGGGGACGGTCTCTCCATCAAGCGATCAACCGGCCCAAGGTGCAAAAGATGAGGAGGAGGTCCCTTTCTAATCCATGTTCTACAAACAAAGATGGGTATGCCGGGTCTGTGAACGGAATATCAAGCTCGATTACAAGAAGCCGGAAGAATTGAAGGAGTACATGAACCGCCTGGGGAAGATCCTCCCCAAGCGAGCCACACGCTTGTGCACGAAGCACCAGCGCCAGGTAGCGCGGGAGATCAACCGTGCTCGCAAGCTCGCACTCCTACCTTACGTCGGTGAGTCAAAGATCATCCCGGACTCGCGGCCTCGCCGGAGGAGATAGCCTCGTTAGGTGTCGATCGGATCGCTGAATGGTCGGTCGGACAAGCACGTTTTGACTTAGTATCCCAATCCTCACATTTGGCAAGGCTCCTTATGTGCTATCAATACCAGGATGTATGCGATTCCCTTCATGGGAAAGTAAGGCGGGGAGAATTCGGCGATTGTCTAACGATCGAACGCCTGGTGGTGGTCGACCTTTCTCTCCCTTCCAAGGTGAGCTCGCAACATGCTCTTCTCTCTGAGCTGCGGCTCATCTTCGGAATCGGGTCCTCGCACAACCAGCGGTTACGCGAAGAAGGGTATAACTCGATCCCTTCCCTCCTCACTCATCCCCGCTGGAAAGAGGCGGCCTCCACCCTTCTCAATCGCTGGGAGCGTCCACTTAATCCCGCACAGGTACACGCAACCCTCTCGCATTGGCTTCCCACCTCCCACCCACTATTCCTGCACCTGCTCAGCCTGATCCCCCGCGCGCGGCTCCTGTTCTTCGACCTCGAGACGCTGGGGCTGGGTGGGGCTCCGATCATCCTCGCTGCCATGGCCCGGCCATCTAAAGAGGGAATCCGAATCACTCAATACCTCGCCCGCTCCCTCGATGAGGAGATCGCCCTTTTGGAACAGATCAACCAAGAGATCGTTGAGGCGTCGCTCCTTTTAAGTTACAACGGAAAAGTGTTTGACTGGGCAGTCCTGCAGGAGCGCTTTGCCTACTATGGTTTACGACCGGACCATCTGCCGCTTCACATCGACTTACTTCACCACGCCCGCCGCGCCTTCCGAAACCGCCTCCCCGACCTACGGCTGGGAACGGTGGAGGAGCGACTCCTCGGGATCCGCCGTGAGGAAGACCTGCCGAGCGAGGCGGTCCCCGAGTATTACTCAGCCTACCTAGAGAGCGGAAATCCAGGTCCACTCGTCCCAATCGTCAACCACAATCGTCAGGACGTAGAGACCCTCGCCTTACTCCTTGATCATCTGTTGAGGCTCCCCGATCATGCCGGATGATCTGCTCTCAAAACTGACAGAGGCACCCTGGTACCACGGGCAGATCACTCGCCTCGAGGAGATTCCCCCTTCCGAAGCCGCGCTTACCGAGGTCTCGCTCCACCCGGCGCTGCAGACCCACCTCGACCAGAAGGGGATCACGCTCTACCGTCACCAGCGCGAGGTCATCGAGGCGGTGCGAGCGGGGAACGACGTGATCATCACCACCCCCACCGCCTCGGGGAAGACCCTTGCTTTCAACCTCCCCATCTTCGAGGGATTGATCACTGACCCCAAAGCGAACGCTCTCTACCTCTATCCGCTCAAGGCGCTGGCGAACGACCAGTTACAGAAACTCCTTGAGCTTGAACACTCAACCGGTATACACCTTGCCCCCAGCACCTACGACGGCGACACCCCAGGGAGCCGACGAGGAAGGATTAAACAGACCGCCCGCATTATCCTTACCAATCCGCACGCCCTGCACTACTACCTCCCCTGGCACTACCAGTGGGAACGCTTCTTCACGAACCTGCGTTACATCGTCATCGACGAGGCCCACCGCTACCGCGGGGTGTTCGGAACAAACGTGGCGTTGCTGTTGTGGCGTCTATCTCGCATCCTTTCTCACTATGAAGTCGCACCGCAGGTGATCCTCTCCTCGGCCTCGATTGCCAATCCAGTGCTGTTTGCCCGCGACCTCACCGGAAGAGAGGTCATCTCAGTCTCCGAAGATTTCTCGGCCCATGGCACAAGACAAGTCCTCTTCTGGGATGCGCTCACCGATCCGCACCGTTCCATCTCCACCCAGGCCGCTCAACTGGTCGCTTTTCTCACCGCATTCGGTATCCAAACCCTTTGCTTCACGGGTTCGCGAGCGATGGCGGAGGTCGTAGCCCGTGCAGCCCGTGAGTTAGGGGCGAAAAAGGTCCTTTCATACCGCGCCGGCTACCTCCCGCAAGAACGGCGTCGGATCGAGGCGGGACTGCGAGATGGCCAAATTGACGGAGTGGTCTCCACGAACGCGCTCGAAGTGGGAATCGACATCGGGAGCCTCGACGCCGTTATCCTAGTCGGCTTTCCTTCAAGCCTACTCTCGGCCTGGCAGCAGGCCGGCCGTGCTGGCCGGGGAAGCGCACCGTCACTCGTTGTATTCATGCCATACGAGGACCCACTCGACCAATACCTGTTGCGTCACCCCGACCACTTCCTTGGCAAAGAGAGGGAACGAATCGTCTTAAGGACCGAAAACCCTCGCCTCAAGGTCGGACATCTGGCCTGCGCCGCCGCTGAACTGCCCCTTAAAGCAGAGGAAGTGAGCAAAGGGGAAGAGAAACTCCTGGACGAGCTAGTTAAAAACAGGCTCCTGGCAAAGACCTCCCGCGGGTACATCTACCGCGGGGCGAAGCGGGCACATGCAACCGTGAGCCTGGACGACATTGCCGGTCAGGTGATCAAGCTGATGTGCGAAGGGCACCTGTTGGAGACGATGGATCGTCTACGGGCCTGCCGCGACGCCTACCCCGGAGCGATCCTCCTCCACCGGGGAGAAAGCTACGTGGTTGAACGCCTCGACCTCGAGGAAGGAATCGCTCAGGCTCGCCAGGAGGATGTCGACTATTACACGAAAAGCCTACGCACTTCCTCGGTTAAGATCCTCACTACAGGAGAAGCATTCGAAGGGACATCAGTCACAGGGGGAATGGGACGGGTGCGCGTAACTGAATCATTCATCGGATACAAGACGATCCACTTTGATCGGACGATCTCGGTGGAGCCGCTCGAGCTACCACCACACACCTATGAGAGTGACGCCCTGTGGCTGAGTTTCCCCGCAGGGGTACCCGGCCTTTCTCACGCGGAACTCCTCGGTGGTCTACATGGCGCAGAGCACGCGCTGATCGCGATTGCACCGCTTCTCGTCCTGTGTGATCGAGAAGACATCGCTGGGGTTTCCAGCCCACTCCACGAACAGACCACCTTGCCAACGATTATTCTCTTCGACGAAATCGAAGGCGGTGCCGGGCTCGCCGAGGTGTTGTACACCTCATTTGGGCGTCTTGCAAAAGAGGCACTGAGCCTTGTCTCCGACTGCCCATGCACCGACGGTTGCCCCTCCTGCATCTACTCCCCCCGCTGCGGGAGTCACAACCAACCGTTGAGCAAGGATGGGACAATCAAAGTTCTTCGCCTCCTCAGCAAAGTGACAAACACGGGGTTAAAGATCAAATGAAAAAGGTCGCCGCAGTGATCATGCACGCGCCTCTGGGGAAGAGCACGGGGGAACATCTCGTTGAGCAGGGACGGGAGGCCTCCAGCCGCGACCTTGTAACGATGCTTCATCGCGCGGGGATGGAACGGATCTTTTTTGTCACTGGCGATAAAGAAGTTGCTTGCCGGCTTTCTCGGACGAAAGTGCGCCTCCTCTCTTTGGCCAACGAGGAGCCTTTTCACTTCGGAAAGTTGCTACAGCAAATCATCGACAAAGAGAGACTCGATGGACTACTTTACTTTGGAAGCGGGAGTGGCGGACTCCTCACCGTTGACAGAGTGGCCGGACTCATCAGTTTCGCTCAGCGCACGAAACGCGAGGCACTGTTCAACAACTTCTATTCTTGCGACTTTGCTGCCATCGCAGGGGCAAAGGACCTATTGGGGGCGGCCCTGCCGGAGATCGACAACTCCCTTGGATTTGTCCTCTCTGACCTAGGCTTCCCCTGTTTCGCCCTCCCCCGGGAGGCAGCCTCGCAATTTGATCTCGACACACCGACCGATCTTTTCCTTCTCGCTGCAACAGAGAAGGGCGGAGAGGCGATGCGCGCCTTCCTCGATGAGCAGCGGTTGACACACCCGGCAATCCCACCTTTGCTCAAGCGGCTTGTTGACAGAAGCGCACACCTCTATCTGATCGGCCGGATAAACCCAGCGACCTGGGCCCACTTTGAGAGGGAGGTCGCCTGCCGGACGAGCGGCCTCATTGAGGGACGGGGGATGCGCGCCTATCCCGAGCACGAGGGAATCCTTCTTCAAGAGACATTGCAGGAGATGGGAATCCATCGTTTCTTTAAGCTGCTCTCCCGGCTCGCCGATGCCGCGATCATCGACACCCGACCCCTGTTATCGGAAGGAGGAAACCTCCCTCCGGCAGCGGACCGATTCGCAAGCGACCTTTTTTGCCCTGAGCTGATCGATGACCTGCTGTGGCGGGAGTTCACGCGAGAGGCGAAGACAGCAAGCATCCCGGTCCTTCTCGGCGGACATTCACTAGTGAGCGGCGGGCTCTACCTTCTCACTGAGGCTTGCTGGAAAGACCATGATCTTCCCCGTAGACTTCATCCCGAGACCATCGACTGGAAAAAGGAGTCCTCATGAGCAACGCATCACATCTTCCGAGCATCTCTGAGATCGACCCACAGATCTCGAAGCTGATCTTAGCCGAGGAGCGACGCCAGCGGGAGAAGATCATCCTCATCCCTTCTGAGAGCTTCACCCCGCCGGCGGTGCGTGAGGCCTTAGGCTCTGTCTT
>JAUWYG010000037.1 GCA_030615945.1 Candidatus Bipolaricaulota bacterium
GGGTATTTAACCCAGAGGGCCCCTATCTGCATGTTCACCTCTACGGGCGAGCCAAGTCAGCTAAGGTCCAAAAGTACGGGGATGCCCTTTATCTGCCTCACCGAGAGACGGGCTTCTATGACAGCTTTCAACCTCTCGACCACGAGGATGTTCAAGAGATCCGCAAAGAGATTGAAAGGTTGCTGTTAACGCCGAAGTATCGCTCGTTCTAGATTAGATAAACTGGCCTTCCAACACGTGAGTAGGCAAGGCATCATACCAGGGGCGCGCGCTCGTTCGCGGAGTTCCCCAGGTCATAAGCATTATCGCATTCCAGAGGTGATCCTCCTAGAGCAGGTAATCATGAAGAACCGCCGGTGGCAAAACTGATTAGAGTGCCCCTAGCTATTGCAGATTTTGCTTGAACATTGTAATATACCGAATGCGCGGCGTTATTGATCTTCTTAGATGTCCGGCTTGGACGAGAGGAAAATAGCAGTCTCACGCGGTCAGGAGACTGGATGGCTGTAGGTCCACAGCAAGATCAACCTAGCTCAAAACATGTCAGGCGATGGCGGAACAGGCTCCGGCGTCGCCTTCGTTCTCCTGAGTTCATTCTCTCACTGGTATTGCTACTCGCGTTATCGTACCTAGTTCTCGTCCCGCTCTTCAACCTCACGTGGCGAACATTGAGCTGGGGACCAGGAGATACTCGGATCTCCCGCGATGCCGAGCCGGGGAAGTTCACTCTCGCCCACTGGGACCGCCTTCTGTTCGGGCGCACCTCGAAACAAATGGTGTGGAAGCCGCTCACTCACACGCTCATTACAGGGACAATCGCGGCTGCACTGGCGCTCATACTGGGAGGAACGCTTGCCTGGCTGGTCACCCGGAGCAACCTGCCGGGCCGTCGTTGGATGCGCAGCGTGCTGACCCTACCGTATATTATCCCTGCTTTCGCTCTGGCAATGGCCTGGGAGACGTTTTTCAAGAGCCCGATTACCGGTGGCCGACCTGGTGTTTTCCAAGCCTTGTTCGGCGTTGCTCCTCCCATCTGGCTATCCTATGGACCGATCCCGATCATCATCACAATGGTGGTTCACTTCTATCCTTTCGCATTCATCATTATCTCAGGAGCCCTGGCCGCGATCGACTCCCAGCTTGAGGAAAGTGCTCAATTACAGGGTGCTCCACGCTGGATGATCATGCGGAAGATCACCTTCCCGATGGTAACTCCTGCGTTTCTGTCTTCACTCGTACTGCTATTTGGTCGAACGGTGGGCGGCTTCGCGATTCCGTACTTCCTGGGAGGGCCGGTCCAGTACTGGACTTTGTCGACGATGCTGTTTCGCAATTTCTCTCTCAGACTGGATGTAAACGGGTATGTCCTCGCCATCATACTCATCGCTCTGACCTCGCTTATCGTTTACTTCAACTCACGTGTACAGGGAGGGAGCATCGAGAAGTTCCAGATCATCAGCGGCAAGGGCTTCAAGACGAACATTACCCGTCTGCAAAAGTGGCGTTGGCCGATCTTCTCCCTGGTTGCAACATTTGCGCTGGTCGCTGCGGTACTGCCGATTGGCCTTCTCGCCTATCAATCCCTGATGCTAGTAGATGGGCACTACGGTTTGGGAAATCTGACGGCTCATTACTGGATTGGTGCCTCGAACCCCGGCATCGCATGGGGATATCCGGGCCTATTGCGCAATCCGCTTGTGCTCGGAGGAGCTTGGAATAGCATTCGCTTCGCTGTTTCTGGCTCCTTCATCGCTGCGATCGTAGGCTTGCTGATCGGGTACATCGTTGTTCGGAATCCTCGGAGCTGGTTGTCCAAACTTCTAAATCAGATCTCGTTTCTTCCCTATCTCTTCCCGGGGATCGCCTTTGGAGCGATGTACTTAAGCATGTTTGCCGTCCGCAGAGGGCCGATACCAGCCCTCTATGGAACGTTTACCCTCATTGTATTAGTAGCACTTGTGAAGAGGCTTCCGTACACCACCCGCACGGGTGCAAGTGCTGTGGCACAGATTGGTCAGGAGCTAGAGGAGGCTGCGCAGCTTCAGGGAGCATCATGGTTGCGGCGGCTCCGCAGTATTGTGATTCCACTGGCCACCTCTGGCATTGTCAGTGGCATGATGGTGACGTTTGTCGGGCTGATGCGGGTCCTCGCGCCGATCATCCTTCTTATCACCCCGTCTACACGGGTTCTGATGACAGTAGCGTATCGTTTTGCTGAGGACGACATCCTGCAACTCAGTAATGCCTTGATACTTCTGGTCACGTTCATTACGCTCATTGGAGAGCTCATAATTTGGAGGCTAGGGCGGGGACGCTTATCCCGCCTGCGGGAGGGCAATCTCTAGTAAGATGGAGGATAGCCGTGTCGAGTAATCCCGTGCTGTTAAAGCACGTTACCAAGCGCTTCGGCGAAGTCACAGCGGTCGATCACCTCGATCTTGAGATCACAGCGGGTGAGTTCCTGGTTCTGCTGGGACCTTCTGGATGTGGCAAAACGACCCTGCTTCGGTGCATCGCGGGGTTGGAGGAACCAAACGAAGGGGAAATCATCATCGGCGGAACCACGGTGTTCTCATCGAACGAAGCGATTTTTGTACCTCCTGGTCAGCGTCAAGTGGACATGGTCTTCCAAAGCTACGCGCTATGGCCACATATGACTACCTTTGAGAATATTGCCTTTGGTCTCAAGCTAAAGAAACTGCCCCGGGTCCAGATCCGAGAACGGGTGGGCCAGGTTCTTACCGACCTTGGAATGGAAGGGCTAGAGAAGCGGTACCCATTCGAGCTGTCCGGGGGGCAGCAGCAACGCGTCGCCTTGGCACGACTTCTGGCGACCAAGCCGCCCGTATTCCTTATGGATGAGCCGCTTTCTAACCTCGATGCCCGCCTTCGCCTTGACATGCGCTCGGAACTAAAACGCCTTCACCACGATTCCGGTGCGACGACGGTGTACGTGACACATGATCAGACCGAGGCGCTGACAATGGCCACCCGTGTCGTTGTGATGGAGGAGGGACTGATCCAACAGGTCGACTCCCCCCCCGAACTCTACCGTAAGCCAGCAAATCTGTTCGTCGCCGAGTTCATAGGGTCTCCCCGGGTCAACCTCCTCCCCGCAAGACCTATCTCTGATGATCAAGGCAAATGGCTCCAGGTGAGGGACTTCAGGCTGCCTGCGGCCTGGCTTCCCGAGGAGGAGGAAATCGTTGCCGCGGTGAGACCGGAGAATGTTTCTCTCCTGCCGGAGGCGACCCCAGGCGCGGTTGAGTTTCAGGTCTACGCGGTTCTCCCGGCAGGGCCGGAGGTATTCGTACACGTAGTCAGAGGGGATACGACGCTGGTCGCTCGATCAAACCCTCTACTGAACTTGGAGATGGACCAGTCGATCTGGATCAAGATCGATCCAGACGCGTACAACTACTATGGGAAGGAGAGCGGACAACTGTTATCGGCTGCTGCCAGAGGGAAATAAGGGCAGACCCCAAAGAGAGGGAGGTGATAGCGCGGAGCAATCAGGGAGAGGTATTGCTTGTCAAGTTGCTGTTCTCAAAAAGGAGGCCGAAGCATGAGAAGAGGAAACTACTGGTTAGTGCTGTTGATAGCTGGATTGTCTCTGCTTTGCACCTGGGTTGCTGCTGCGGAGCAGGACTGGGGAGCGATCGAAGCAGCCGCTCGAGAAGAAGGGAAAGTGGTGATCTACTCCGTCTCTTCCCGAATGGGCAATATTGTCGACGAGTTCATGGAGAAATACGGAGTCGAGATCGAGTGGTACGACCTTGCGTCGGATGATCAAATCGAGAAGTTCAGCCGCGAATGCGATGCTGGTATCTATGCGGTAGACGTTCTCTACGGCAACCACTTACCGGCTCTGGTTAACGAGTTCCTGCCAGAAGGCAAGGTCGTGCCGTTTGTTCCAGACTCAACGGCCCCGTTTCTAGATGAGAATGAGAAAGACCCGTTCCTGGTGCAGCGGTGGTCGAGCCGTTCCCTGGTATACAACGCCGCCCTCAACCCCGATGGTCCGCCTATCGATAGCCTTTGGGATCTGACGCGGGAAGAGTGGGCGGGCAAGGTTATTCACCCGGATCCACTCTCGGGGCAACAGGGCGCCGTTTATCAGACCATCCTCCAGCATCCAGAGGAGATGGCCGCTGCGTACGAAAGGGAGTTCGGGGAGGCCATCACGCTTTCCGCTGGTATCAACAACGCGGCAGAAGAGTGGTTCCTCCGGTTCATCCAAAATGGCCCGGTCATCGGAAGCTCAACGTCTAAGATAGCCAAAGGGGCCGGCGACGTAACCCAAACCGATCTCCCAGCGCCGATCGGATGGACAACCCTTAGCAAGCTCCGCAAGTACGGTGCGAACTATCCATGTGATCCGGACTACGCGGCGGCACCCCTCTACGATCTTGATCCGGTGTTCGGAGTCGCCTATCGCACCATACTTGCCCTGTCCGCTAAAGCTCCACATCCCAATGCCGGAAAGCTGCTCATCCGTTACTTGGTTGAGGCAGGTCTCTGGCCGTGGAACGAGATCGGAGACTACTCCGCACGTGAGGATATCGAAGCCCTACAGGTACACCTCTTTAATCAACCTCCGTTCGCTGAGGTCAAGCTTTGGGTGACCGATCCGGAGTACGTCTACAACACAGCGTTTGACTACGTGGAGTTCTATCTGAGCATTGCCCCCTAGCGAGGCAATGTATAACTGGTGTATCGGGTTCTCTCCTTAAGGGACGCGATACAAGACAGAGGGAAAGGGCGCTGCGTAGCTAGGCTATGCAGCGCCCCTAGTCAATGGGTTTGGGACGCAGCTGTGATTTGCTTGACGGCAAGTTCCCTTGGAAGGAGGGTCCCATGATAAGGGCCACACATGCGATGGCGCTGTTGTGCCTGGTTGCTTCTCTGTGCACGGGCGCGGTTGAAAGCATGCAGGAAAGTGGTGGCTGGCCGGACTGGGATATCGTAGTTGTCGCACACCGCGGCTTATCCCCCGGATATCCGGAGAATACACTATCAGCGTTTCGTAGTGCGATCGAACTTGGGGCCGACGTCATTGAGGTCGACCTTCAGGCAACGAAAGATAATATCATCGTCCTTCTACACGATGATACGGTGGATCGCACGACGAACGGGCAGGGATTCGTCTCCGATTACACTTTCGCCGAGTTGAGGCAGCTGGATGCGGGAAGCTATGCGGGATCAGAGTTTGTCGGCGAGCCGATTCCAACCCTTGAGGAAGCCCTCGAGCTAGTGATCCCGCTTGGCAGGCAGCTGCTACTCGATGTCAAGGACAGCAATGCCCTAGACTGCAAAGCTGTGGTCCGGCTTGTAGAGCAGCACGACGCTGTGCTCGACGTGATCTTGGGCGTAAGAAGTGTTGAGGATGTTCGACTCTTCCGCTCCCTCAACCCGAACATCCGCCTGCTGGGCTTCATCCCCGGCGCAACAGACTTCGATGAGTTCGTTGCTGCCGGAGCTGACATCATTCGCCTCTGGCCAAGATGGATCCGCGTGTATCCGTTCGTTGACAAGGTCCATGAGCTTGGGAAGCCGGTCTGGGTTACCTCGAAACTCGCAGGACGTGAAGAGCTTGCCGAACTGATACAACTTGGCGTGAACGGATTTCTCACGGATCTTCCTGATGTGCTACTCGCACTTCTTGACGAGATCAGGACGCAGTAAGTGAGTCTAGCGAAGGAGACGATTCAGCCACTGTGGTCCATCGCTGATGTGAGCGAGCTCCTTGTGTCGCGTTGAGATTCTTATCCTGAGCGCGGAGGACATAACATGACACAACTTCCCATATTGGTTCCGGCTGGGTTTCACATCATTGCGCATCGGGGAGCATCCGCATACGCCCCCGAGAATACGATGGCTGCTTTCACGTTGGCGCGGAAGATGGGCGCTCGTGAGGTCGAACTCGATGTGCAGTTCTCCAAAGACCGACACCTGGTGATATGCCATGACCGTACTCTTGACCGGTATGGCTACCCGGGCTTGAAGGTGGCCGAACTGACCAAGGATGAGCTCCTTTCCTTGGATATGGGGGCCTGGTTCTCTCCCTACCTGTATGTCGGTGAACGCATGCTGACCCTAGAGGCTCTACTTACGCACTTCCAAAACCAGTTCACCTACCACGTGGAGATTAAGGACCCGGCTCCTGGGATAGAAGAAGCGTTACTGGAAAGGATCGTGCACAACGGCCTGAAAGATCGCGTCATCGTCACATCCAAGCACTACGAGTCCTTGGCCACTCTGAAATCCCTAGCCCCGAACGTACGGATTGGCTGGCTGGTCAAGGAGCCCGGTTGGTCCGAGGTCCACATCGAGCAGGCCGCCGCTATTGAGTGCTTTCAAGTATGCCCTCGGGCCGCGGAGACGAAGAAGGAACTCGTTGCTCTTGCACACACCCGTGTGTCGGAGGTGCGGGCGTATGGCATTTTGGATATCGCGGACGCTATCCAAGCAATCGAGACAGGGTGCGATGGTCTGACGATCAACTGGCCGGATTGGCTTATTCATGATGACACCCCGTGAGGTATCCATGTACTTGTCACCAAGCAAAGGGAAGCGTTTTCCATACTTCGCAGCGTGCGAAAGCATTCATCGCGGCAAGTACAGGAGCTCTATGTTAGTGAAACCTCGATACCTTCCCCAAGGACAAGGGCCTCGTACACAAGGCGAGTCTTTGTCTCATAGTCCCCTCCTCTATCGAGGGCCAATCCACGACCGACCACCGTAACCACAGTGCCCACACCGATGTGCGCTATCTCTTCGCTGGCTCTCTGCAGGAGATTTGAGGCGCAATCCGGTAGAGTGCTCCGCCCCTCGGTGATGAGATGTGGGCCGCTGGTGATGAGGTGAATATAGACCTGTTCGAACTCTTTGCGGCAAGCTAGCTTGAGAAGTTCCAGAACATAGTTTATCGAACCATGGGAGCTCTTCTGAGAAAGAAACCCCAACAGGTGCAACACCCCGCCACGATGTCGTGCGTCCTCAATGGCCTGGTTAAATGATGCGTTCTCTGCGAAGGTCCCGGAGTCGATGGCCTGCTGGATTCGCACGTCGTCTTGGAGAACGATTCGGCCGGCTCCAAGGTTCATGTGCCCTGACTCGGAGTTTCCTCGAAAACCAGGTAGCAGCCCTACGGCCTGACCAGAGGCCCCAAGGTGGGCCATCGGTCGCCGAGAAATAGCATCCCAGCAGGGAGTATCAGCAAGCTCAATAGGGTTGAGGTGCCCTGGCTCGCCGATTCCCCAGCCGTCAAGGATGATAAGGAGCACTTTAGCAGCCTTCCCCCCTTCTGTCTGAAGGAGAGAACGGCCTGACATGGCCGAAGGCCGAGGAAGATTCAGGAGGGTCAGAAGCGTGGGAGCCACATCGCCCAGGATCCCTTCAGGGGTAAACTGAGGGCTCTCCCCCTTCGGATCTACTATAGTAAAGGGAACAGCATGAACGGTGTGACTGTCATTCGGGGGGCCTGCTGGAGGGCCATGGTCCTCTAACAACCCGTGGTCGGCGGTAATCGCCACCCAGTAGTTGTGCTCCCGAGCAAGGTCCAGGATGGCCTGTAAGGCTTGATCCACTGCCTCGGCACAGTGGATCTTCGGTTCGATCTTCGTGGAGTGTCCCATGAGATCTCCGGTGGCCAGGTTTAGGAGGACGAAGGCAGTCTCTCTCTCAGCGAGCTCTTTTTTCAAGGCGTTTACTACCAGTGGTAACGCTCTTGGGGGATCCTCCAAGAAAGAGTCGACGCAGCGATCCACCTCCCCTGGAAAGGGCTCTGCGCGTCCGCCGTTGAAGAAATAAGTAACATGCGGATGCTTCTCTTTCTCTGCCAAGCGTAGCTGGGCAAGACCGTGGCGGCTTACCACTTCCCCAAGTGTCTCCTGGACGTGCTGGGGCGGGAATGCTACCGGCAGATGGCGGAAGTTAGGGTGGTATAAGGTCAGCGGAACGAAGGTAAGAGGATCTAGGCGCTCGCGGGGAAACTCCGCAAACTCCTTCTCCACGAACGCCCGTGTTAGCTGGATCTCTCTTTCGCCCCTTCGGCAGCAAAAGATCAAGGAGTCCCCAGAGCGCACACGGCCCACAGAACCATGACGGTCCACGAGCACCAGCGGTGGTAGCCAGTAGTCCGTATGTCCTTTGTCATAGAGTTTTTCCATTGCCTGCATCATGAGCCGGGCACTTTGCAGACCGTGAGAGGCTAGTTTATCCATTGGCTATCATTTCCCACTGGGGTTTGATCGGTTTCCCGGTGGATTCTAAGAGGCGAAGAGCGATGTCCGTTTGCATCAATGGGATCTCGATGTTCATTTCTTGACTGTCAGCTTCCACGACTGTCTCCTTCTCTAATAGGCACGTTGCCCATTTCAAGAGACGTATGACTAGGATATGAGGCGGAAATCCTGCATCAGTCTAGGCACTAAGTAGTGCTAAGTCAAGGACTGGTTCTGGCAAGCTCTCCTCTCGTTTGATGTAGGTCAACGCCGCCAAGTATTCCGTCGCCGAATGCCTCCTCTGCGTATTTGTGAGTACGCAACCTGCCTACTGATCGCTTGCCTCAACCCCCAGAGGGTCGCTGCCGTGTAGAACAAACTCCCATTCTCCCCCTTGAAATAACGTTGAACGATTCCATGGAGAGGAAGGCGTACAATGGTCGTGTGGAACGGAATCATCGAAATCAATGTCGCTTGGGGGCATTGAGGGTGGCAACAATTACACTTTACTATTAGTCTGTGTAGGGAATCTCTGCTCAGAGGGGCAGACTACGGACAAGGGATGAGAAGGAGTGAAAATGAAAAACGAAAGAGCTGAGATGCTACGACGATCAATCGCGGCTGGAGACCTCGCCGTAG
The DNA here is from genome assembly GCA_030615945.1 of Candidatus Bipolaricaulota bacterium. Taxonomy (GTDB): domain Bacteria; phylum Bipolaricaulota; class Bipolaricaulia; order UBA7950; family UBA9294; genus UBA9294. The sequence continues at coordinate 8,865 of JAUWYG010000037.1, forward strand.
GTGTTGGAGCGCGTGACGCTCTGGAAGCGAAGCTGATCGAACGAGCCGGTTTCGACTTCGTGTGGTCGAGCAGCCTGGGGATCTCGGCGTCGTATGCGGTTCCCGACGCAAGCCTGATCTCCATGTACCAGTACCTGGAGGCCGCTCGTGCGATGAACGAGGTGATCGGCATCCCAATCATTGCCGACTGCGACACCGGATACGGAAACGCGAACAACGTGGCCTACGCGGTCAAGCGCTTTGAGGAAGCCGGGATCGCTGCCATCAGCATGGAGGACAAGAAGTTCCCCAAGGACAACAGTCTCCTCGCTGGCGGTCGTCAGGAGCTAGCGCACGTTGAGGAGTTCGCCGGGAAGCTGATGGCGGCCAAGGACGCGCAACGGAGTGAGGAGTTCATCGTCATCGCTCGCGTTGAAGCACTCATCGCCGGCTGGGGAGAGCAAGAGGCCCTCGACCGTGCATACCGCTACGTCGAGGCAGACGCTGACTACATCCTCATCCACTCCAAATCGACAGAGCCCGGCGAGATCGTCAGCTTCGTAAACGCGTGGGACGGGGCTGCTCCACTTGTGTTAGTCCCCACAACGTATCCCCAACTGACCGAAGAGCAGATACTCGATCTGGGGAAGGTACGAATCGTCATTTACGCTAACCAACCAATGCGCGCAGCTGTCAGAGCCCAGGAACTGTTGCTCGAAGAGATAAAACGGGTCGGCGGGATCCACACAATTGATAAGATGATGGTCCCGGTTTCCTATATTTTTGAGATCCAAGGCGTTCCGCAAATGAAAGAATCGGAGAAGAAGTTTCTGAAATGAAAGGTGTGGAGACGATGTTGCCAGTGCGGATTGGATTTATCGGGTTTGGGGAGGTCGCTTCGATCTTCTCCAAAGCAATACGAGAACATGGTGCAGAGGTGTACGCAACAGATATCCTCCTCGACCAGGAGAAAGGAGATGAGATCATTCGCGGTCGGATGCTCGCCAAGGGGATTCAGCTTGGGTCTCTCCCGGAGGTCATTCAAAACAGCGACTATGTGCTCTCAACCGTCACAACGCAGGTGGCCAAAACTGTCGCAGAGGAGGCGAGCAGTCTTCTGCGCGCTCGTCAGATCTACCTTGACCTTAACTCGACATCTCCGGCGAACAAGGTGGACATTGGTCAGGTGATCTTGTCTTCTGAAGCCGACTTCGTGGAGGGCGCCGTCTTGGGAGCTGTCGGGGTGGCGGGTGCTCAAACGCGGATCCTGGTAGCCGGGGCACGCGGAGAGCAGGCAGCGCGAAACCTCACCAAACTGGGGCTGAATGTGTCATTCTATTCGCCGGAAATTGGAAAAGCGTCTATGTTCAAGATGCTTCGCAGCATCTTTTCTAAGGGCCTGGAATGCCTGATTTTGGAACTGCTTATAGCGGGCAGGAGAGCAGGAATTGGAGAGGATCTTTGGAAAGACATCACGTCATTCATGGCGAAGAAACCTTTCGATCAAATCGCCGATAACTGGGTGCGAACACATGCTATTGCCTATGAACGACGATATCACGAGATGCACCAAGTAGTGGAAACGATGCTTGAGATCGGAGTTGAACCGATCATGTCGAACGCCACGCGACTGTTCTTCCAGCGATCCGTATCGCTACGCTTTGACGAGCAATTTCCGGCGCAACCTGACTCCTCAGACGAGGTGGTGAACGCACTGGAAGTAGGAATTAGGACTACCTTGCCCTAGCATTCGTCTGCCGTCAATTCAGAGAGTTACTCGCCATTTGTGGTGAATTGGAAGAATAGCTCCAAGATGCCTATCACTGAGGCTTCCAGTAGCAATACTCGCCAGGGTTGTAGTTGGAGGTGAGATACTCACAAACCGTTTGCTGATCAATCCGCCAAGGCCGAGCCTAGGTGACTGGAAGAAGAACAATGGAGGCTGGGTGAACGATTGGAGAACCTTCGTTCTGACGTGTTCTTGGGCTTGAAAGTTCATTAAAAAGGCCACTCTAGCGATTCTTTGAGTATAGATCACTTGCTGCTGGGGGTGAGCCCAGGTGAATGATTGGAGAACTTGCGCCTGAAGGTTACCCATTACTTCCCCCAGTTTTGCAAACTCAACAAGATACTGCGGAGGTTCCCCAACTAGGCGAGGTACTCGGCGTTGCTTTGCAAGGCCTGACCACGCTGCCCCCGAAAGATCAAGCCATGCAAAGATCTCACAGTCAATATCCACTAGAAATGAGGAAGAAAATCGTAAGAACACAGGACTTGCCCGAAAGAAAGGCTTTCTGTATTATGAAGCAGAGGTGCTCAATAATCATTGATGGAGCGGTCGCTTCGCGCCCGCTGATCCGCGGCTCGTTCTTCAGAAAGGAGGTATTGAATGGATGTATACACATCAATTTCTACGCGCAAAAGCGTACGTGCTTTTCGGGACAGAGATGTGCCAGAGAATGTCATTTCACGATTACTTGAAGCGGCACGGCTGGCGCCGTCGGCTAGCAACCGGCAGGAATGGCGGTTTGTTGTTGTGCGTAATCCAGAAACGCGAAAGCGACTGGCCCGCGTTGCCAGCGGGCAAAAGTTTGTTGGTGAGGCCCCCGTAGTTATCGCCTGTTGTGCGGAGACCGACGATCATGTGATGGCCTGTGGGCAACCGTGCTATCCTATAGACGTCGCCATCGCTATTGATCATCTCGCCCTTTGCGCAACGGCCGAAGGATTGGGCACGTGCTGGATTGGTGCATTCGACGAGGGACAAATCAAAGAGATCCTCGGCATTCCACCACAGATTCGTGTTGTGGCACTGTTGCCTGTAGGCTATCCACAGGACCTAGCGCTGGTGGAGAAATCTCGTCTTCCCCTCGAAAAGATCGTAAAGTACGAGCGGTGGTAGCGACAAGAGGCGAGCTGCTCCCGTGAAAACAGCGTTCTATCACGGTCCCACTAGTAGGTCTGCAGAACAAGCGCATGCCGCCGACATCGCTTTGCGGCTGGTAGGCGATG
>JAUWYG010000135.1 GCA_030615945.1 Candidatus Bipolaricaulota bacterium
CTTTCCTCCCCTTAAGCTCGCTTAAGGGTATCAGTGGAGGCTCTTTATGAAGGAGAGGCATCCGTTTAGCGTGTAAGCCTGGAACGCTGCACCGGTAACTTTCAAGCCGCATACTGCGAACTATCTCCTATATACCACGTAAGAAGGTGCGCCGATTATAAGTGCCCTTCTTGCTTTAAAGAGATGTAACCGCGCTTGGTGACGATGATGTGGTCGAGAACCTTGATTCCCAAGAGGTCTCCCGCCTTCACGAGCCGCTTCGTGAGGGCGAGATCCTCAGGGCTTGCTTCCAACGTGCCGGAGGGATGGTTGTGGGCAAGGATGACAGAGGCGGCACGGTCGGCGATCGGATCAGCGAAAACCTCCCGCGGATGAACCTGATTGCAGTCCAACAGTCCCACCGTGACCACGCGGGACTCGATTACCTCGCTCGCTCCGTTTAGAGAAAGGCAGACGAAGTACTCCTGGCGCTTCTCGGCGATGTGCCGGATGTAGGGGAGCACGTCCTTCACCTCGCGAATCACGATCCTTTCTTTGAGCAGATAGCGCCGCGAAAGCTCAAACGCCGCGGCAATCTGGCAGGCCTTAGCTAGCCCGATCCCTTCAATCTCCCGCAAGGCCTTCACATCCAATTGATCCACGCGTTGTCCAATCTCCCGCAAGACGCTAGAGGCCACCTCAAGGACATCCTTGCCCTTGACCCCGCTTCCGATCAGCGCCGCTAGAAGCTCCGTGTCCGACAATGCTTGGGCACCCTTTGCTTCCAGTTTCTCCCGTGGGCGGTCAAGTTTTGGCAGCTCTTTTATTTTCTTCTTCGTCATCAGTACACCCCAGCTAATACGTACAATAGACCTAAATAAATAGAAGGTCAAGAAAACCCTGGGGACAAGCATGGTGAGCAAAGTGCAATCGTCGGTAAACCGCGACAAAGTACCGCGATGAAGGACTGTTCCAATCTAAAGCCGGCTCTGTCTTACCCACCTCCAATAGGCGGGAATAGGGCCACCCGATCGCCATCGGCCAGCACCTGGTTAAGCGGCCGCACCAGGCCGTTTATAAATATCAGAAAAACCGCCTTTTGCGGGATCTTAAGGATCCCCAGAAGCTGGGCCACGGTGGTTTTTCCAGCGAGCTCAACGGGCAGCGGCTCTCCCGCCTTCAAAGGTGGGTGATAGCGTTCCAGGGAGGCGTAGCGTCTTACCTCAACATGCACCATCGTGCGCCTTATCCCCGGCCTTGTGGAAGTACCACTTGTAAAGAAGCTGCATATCGTCAGGGAACACCCCCAGCCGGTCTCCTGATCTCACTTGTCGCATGAGCGAGGAGTACTCCCCGTTTAAGAAGATATTCGTTCCCAGATCCTCCTGCGGGATGCCGATCTTTTGCAGGATGTCCTTGATCGTCTCTCCCTTGGCCGCAGAAACGTGAACGATCGAGTCAGCGGTGGGATCACGATCGGCAGCGAAACGACGCAGCTTACCGTAAAGGTGTACCTCAACGAGGCGCGCCTCAACCACGACACCCCTCCTTTTAGGAAGCGGTCCATCGCTCGTGCCCTGGGGGACAGCGAGTCCTCAGGCTGGACTAACCAAGAACTTCGTCCAGTCTCTCGTCGGGGATATCCCACACGGTGTTGTGCGGTGGGAGCGGCTCACGAGCCATGAACTCCGGCAGGCGATCATCGGCCTTTGTGAAGCCGGCTGTCCGGTTGAACGAGCGCTCCATATCGATGATCTCCTTGCCGATCCGTCCTACATCATCCCCGTTCCAATCGGTACCTAAAACGCCGTTACACTCCTCGACCATCCCCTCAAACCCGCTGGCGATATCCAGGATGGCAAACACGATGAACAGACAATGGCCAGAGGAATCGATGAACGCGGTGGTGTGCTGGAAGTTTCGCACCAGCTCCACCTTGTCCACGTCGAACTGGTCAACCTTGCCACTCACTCCCAGTATCTCCGGGGCGATGGTGTAGCCGGAGGTGTGGTCAGCCCCCATTGTAGAGATGGCGTAGGTCATGCCGATCCCCTTGATCGCGCGGGGCTCGTAGGCGGGCATGTTCTGTCCCTTGACCGCCGGGACACGGGAAACCCCAAACGCCTTGCCGGTCACTACTGCGCCGCTCCCCAAGATACGCCCTACAGGCGTACCTTGACCGATCTCGTGCAGCAGCTCGATCGCTCGTTTCCCGTCGCCGAATGCAGCCAACCCACCCTCCATCGCCACGGCGATAGCACCGCCCACCTCGATCGTGTCCAGGCCGTAGTCGTTACACAGTTGGGTTAACTCGGCGATTGTATCCAGATCATCGATGCCGCAGTTCGCGCCGAACGCCCAATCGGTCTCGTACTCGACGCACGAGGTATGTTCGCTCCCATCGGGGCGATGCCAGGTATTGGAACAGCGGATGATGCAGCCAGGTGAGCAGGCGTGGTTGTACAGTTCCTTGCCGGTGCGCTTTTTGTTCCCCTCGAAGATCGCCTCCCCAGCGATCTTAGTCGCTCCCTCAAACCGTCCCTCACGGAAGTTGCGCGTGGGTAGGGCGCCTGCCTCGTTGATGATGTTCACCAAGACAGCTGTCCCATAGGTGTTGAGCGCTCCCTTGGGCTTGGTGATATCGTGGCTTGTAAGCGCGTCGGCGAGCTTCTTTCGCCCCTGGTCGAACAGGGCCTGATCGGTGATCTCTACTCCGGGTGCATCGGTATCATCGACGATGATGAACTTGAGCCCCTTGCTCCCGAGGACCGCTCCCATACCGCCGCGTCCAGCGTAGCGACTCGGGCGGCCCTCAATATCGTTGAAACAGACCCCGGCGGTGACCATCAGGTTCTCCCCGGCGACGCCGATCCCCATGATGTCAACCTTTCCCACCCCGCCATACTCCTGGTAGAGACCAGGGAAGGCCTTGTACAGCCCCTTTCCGGTCGTCGAACCGGCCGGCTCGAGCCTCGCTTCATCCCGGTTGATGTAAAGGCGCCAGAACTCCCCGGTCTGTGTTGGCTGTCCTTCGACAACGATCGCCTTTATACCAAGCCTGGCGAGCCTCTGGCTGAACGATGCACCGGCGTTTGACTCCTTGATCGTGCCGGTGAGCGGTGACTTTCCACCCACGGAGATGCGAGCGGAGGTAGAGGCAGCTGTCCCGGTGACGATGCCGGGAGCGATGACCACCTTGTTGCTCGGCCCAAGGGGGTGGCACGTGGCGGGAACCTCATCACAGACGATGCTCGATGTCAACCAGCGACCGCCCCGATGGGCGTACTTCTCGGGGACCTCCTCGTAGGTCGCCGTTCGCTCGGTCATGTT
>JAUWYG010000025.1 GCA_030615945.1 Candidatus Bipolaricaulota bacterium
TTCGAGTCGCTCTCAGCACCGTACAACTCTGGGTTCAACGCGCTGGGGACAAACGCCTCGACCGTGTCGACTTCGCGGACAAGCCGCGCGGCCCGCGAGTGCCCGCGAACCGAACTTCACGTGAACTGGAGGACCTTGTGTTGACTATCCGTCGCGAACTCAAGGGGTTCAGCGACCTCGGCGAGTTCGGCGCGGAGGCGATCCACCGGGAACTCCTCGCCCGAGGCATAAAAGAGCCACCAGCAGTCCGAACCATCGGCCGCATTCTTGAACGCCGTGGTGCCCTCGATGGGTGCAAACGTGTACGGCGCCCGCCACCACCTCGTGGCTGGTATCTGCCTGATGTTGCTGAGGGACGAGCAGAACTCGACTGTCTCGACATTGTCGAAGGTCTTGTGATCAAAGGCGGCACCGATGTTGAAGTGCTTAACGCCGTCTCGCTTCACGGCGGCCTCGTCGCCTCTTTCCCAATGTCCTCGATCACCGCGAAAGTGACCGTTGAAGCACTGATCAACCACTGGAGTGAGACCGGGCTTCCGACCTATGCGCAGTTTGACAACGACACCATTTTCCAGGGACCCCATCAGTGTCCTGACACCGTCGGCCGGGTCACGCGACTGTGCTTGAGCCTGGAAGTTCACCCCCGTATTCGCTCCGCCCCGGGAAATGGGGTTCCAAGCCCTGATCGAGAACTTCAACGGTCGGTGGCAGACCAAGGTCTGGAGCCGATTCCAGCATGATTCACTCGATGCGCTCCGGGAGAAATCAGCAAAGTACATCAAAGCTGCCCGAGATCGAAGCGCGGCTCGGATCGAGAGGGCCCCAAAGCGTCGCCCGTTCCCGAAGCAGTGGCAATTAAATCTTCAACGTCATCTAACGGGTCGAATCGTCTATCTGCGCCGAACCAGCGACACCGGCCGGGCAACACTCCTTGGACACACCTTCGGCATTGACCCCACGTGGCCCCATCGGCTGGTCCGAGCGGAGGTAGATCTCGATGCGAATCACATCCGTTTCTACGCCCTGCGTCGCCGGGAGCCAACCTGGCAACCTCTTCTCCGTCGAGGTTCCCTACACATTCCCAAGTCGGAGGTTCAACGAGTGACCAGGAAATGCTGACACTTGTCAAAGAACGAACACTTAGGGTGACCGGCAAATGCTGACACCTGGCCTCTCACTCGTTAAATCACTCAATTTCGTATGATTCATAAAGAGCCTCCGCTGGATACCCTTAAGCTTGCTGGGGGGAGGAAAGCGGAGATTCGCCGAAGGCGAATTCTGCTGTTAGTATCTGCTAAATGAGCTCTGTCAAGCGTGCCAAGCACGCGGTGTACGACCTAAAGCACCACTTTGTTTGGGTTCCAAAGTACCGTAAATTGGTTTTGCAAGGTCCTGTGGCTGAGAGCTTGAAGGAGATTTTCCAGGGCATTGCAGAGCGCTACGAGTTGGAGATTGACGCGCTTGAGGTGATGTCTGACCACGTCCACTTGTTTCTGTTGGCTCCACCCAAATACAGTCCCAGCCAGGTGGTGCAGGTTCTCAAGAGTGTTTCGTCCCGGGAGCTGTTTCGTTGTCATCCCGAGCTGAGGGAGGAGTTGTGGGGAGGGGAACTGTGGGGGGAGGGGTACTTTGTACGGTCGGTTGGGGATGAAGTGACAGCGGGCGTGATACGCTGGTACATCAAACTGCAACATAAGGATCAACTCCGCTTAGACCTTTGGTTTTTGCCTTTTAATGCCCCTTTAGCTTGCTGCGGGGTTCTTTACTCGTGCCATTCGTGATTTCCGCATAACCTTAGACGCTAATGATATACGAGTGGGGTGGGTGCATCAGGCCTTGTCTAACTCCTCACGCTTACTATACTAAAAGGCGAGGAGGTGGAGAGGCTGTGAATGAGGCGAAGAAGCATCGGTTCTCGGCGCTTTCTAACGAACAACTCATCGAACTACTCCGCCTGTCCCTTGAAGGGACCTCTGACTCCTCATACCTCTCTTGCCTGCGGGAGGAGATCGTCAGCCGGAACGTCGGGTTAGTGAAGTCGATCGCTGTTGGGTTTTTAAACTCGGGTGAGCCGCTCGATGATCTTATCCAGGCCGGCTACATGGGTCTATTGAACGCGGTGGCAAACTTCGATCTAGCGCGAAATACCCGCTTCTCCACCTACGCCAGTCACCTGATTAAGGGGGAGATTCGCCACTACATCCGCGACAAACACTCGACAATCCGCATCCCCCAATGGGTGCAGGTGATGAATCGAAAGGTGAAGGAGGCAGAGGAGGCGTTCTTCAAGGAGGAGGGACACCCTCCCACGATCACCGAGCTCGCCGATTGCCTTGATATCAGCGAATCACAGCTTGTCGAGCTCCTCCGTGGGCGCAAGGCGATGACCTACATCTCGATCGACCAGGAGCGGCGCAGTGTGGATCCCAACCCCTCTCCCCCTGACATTGCTCACTTCTGTCCTCGTGGGGAGAACCTTTCGTTCGATTTTCGTATGCGGATCATCATCGCAATCGAGGAGCTTGCCGAGATCAAACAGCAAGTCATCGAGGGACTCTTCTACCAAGGTAAGAGTCAAACTGAGGTTGGAAAGGAGTTGGGAGTCTCCCAACGCCAGGTCTCACGGATGAAGGAACAGATTCTAAGAGAGATGAAGGGGAAACTGGCTGGGCCTCACCGTGAGGGGGACTAAACCATAGAGGTGTTAGGCATAATCGGGATATGGCCGGAATGGGGGAGGAAACAGGGGTGCTCGACTTGTTAAACCTAATTGGGAAGGTTATTGAGGAACTTCAGTCAAGCATCGAGCTGTTCGAGGTCTCAAAGCACGAGGATGGGCTCACGCAACTTTCTTCCGTCGTTCTTAAGATCGATCACTACCTCGAGCGGAGCGATGACGACTTGCTGTTGAAGCTTGTTCCCATCGATCGGGCCAGTTTGAGGGAACGCCTTAAGGCCGTCAAGGGCGAGCTTGTCTCGGTAATTGAAAGTTTCAGTTCCACTGCACCCTGAGTCGGTAGTGTCTGGCAGACAGGCTGTGATCACCGGCGGGACAAGGGGGATCGGGCGAGCGGTCGCTCTCCGCCTTGCCCGGGATGGGTTCATACTTATTCTTAACTACGCGCACGACGACGCGCAGGCAGGGGAAGCCCTTGCAACGGTTCAAAAGCTTTCCCCGCAGTCGATCGTTGTCAAGGCCGACGTCACCGATGAATCAGGGGTTAAACGCCTCCTGCAACAGGCGAGCATCTCTGGCCCGATCAGCCTATGGGTGAACAACGTCGGGGACTTCCTGTTCAAACCTTTCCTCGAAATTACCCTCAAGGAATGGGAGGAGGTTCTAGACAGCAATCTCACGAGTGCCTTTCTCTGCTGCAAGACGGTTGTTCCCCACATGCGTGCTCATAGAGGCGGGCAGATAATCAACATCGGGATGATGCACACCGAGATCCTACGTGCTGTTCCTAATACCGTTCCCTATACGATTGCCAAGGCCGGGCTCCTCATCCTCACAAAATCGCTCGCTAAGTCGGAGGGGCGTTACGGGATTCGGGTAAACGCAGTCAATCCTGGCTTTATCGAGACAGGGGCCTATTCTATTGAACGAGCTGAAGATATGATCCCCCTAGGAAGGACAGGACATCTAGCGGAGGTTGCCGCCGCGGTCTCCTTCCTCGCCTCCGAGGAGGCGAGCTACATCACCGGGGCGATCCTGAACATCCACGGCGGAGCTTACCTCTAAAGCTACTTCACCTCAGCGGAATAGGTCCCATCGGAGCGCTGAAGTGTAATAGTGGTCGTCTGTTCTGGCTGGATGCCCACACTCTCCAATTCGAGCGGGGGCGGTGTATCGATGACCACGCGGTAAACGCCTGCAGGAAGACGTGGTCCAGGCTCGCCGAGCACCCCACTGAAGACCACTTCACCTTGCTCGTTGTACACTTCATATCGGATCGGTGCCGCAATTTGAAGCGCACTGCGCAGCCCTTCCGTGTCGTCGACATCGAAGTACACCCCACCTGCTACCTCGGCGATCTTCTTCAGCTGCTCTCTGGCCGCCTGAAACTGTGCGACGTCGTACCCTACCACGTGAACCCGCAAGTCGTAGCCTGCAGCGACCAGGGATCGGGCAGCAGCAATGGGGTCTCCTCGGCACGTCTCCATTCCGTCGCTTACAAGAATCAACAACTTAGACCCTGCAATCTGTGCGCAATCTTCCCGGGCTTTGTCAAGTGCATAGGCAAGAGGGGTCGCTCCTCCGGTCTGAAGCGCTTGAATCTGAGCCTTCAGCTCGGTGCGATCTATCGGTCCAATCGGCACAAGGAGCTTGGACTTCCCACATCCTCCGAAACTCCTGAATCCTACTTCGGTGCCGTCCAGGATGTCGTCGACGAGTTCTAGGAGGATCCGTTTTGCCACATCGAGCTTGCTGGCATTCTCAAAGGACTCATCCATGCTCGTCGAGGTATCGAGGATGAGCAAAAGGTTCTCAGCTGGCCGCTCGGCGGAGATCGCAAGCTCCCCCAACGGCAACACCTCAAGCACCCCAAAGGCTTCGCCAGGTTCAACTTCAAGCGCCGTCCCCATTGCACCGACAGCATCGATGCTTGGCCCTGGGCAAGGGGAATGGTCTTCGTCTCTCGGTACATCCCTGAGCCTGACGAAGTGGAACTCCTCTTTGTCGCTTACGAACGGCGAGATGTCTATTCCTCCTGGGTACCCGCTTACCTCGCCGACAAAGATGAAGTTGGTTCCGTGAGCACTGATCTCCACCTGGCACCGTTTCCCGTTTGTAATATAAATAAAGAGGTCATTACCTGGTACGTCGAGCAGCAAGTTATCGACAAACTCCAAAGTCAGATAGCCGCGGTCGTCGAGTTCGCTCAAGCGATAACCAAGGGCAACGGCGCATGTATCGCATCCGTAGTAACAGGCTCTGCACCCGTCTCCATCGCAATCTGGGGGACCGAGGGCAGCGCGTGGGTTAGCGAACGACGCTCTAACACAACTCGCCGCCCGATAGGAAACGACGCGATCGGCGAAGGAGCGGTCACCGAGGGGGAAAGTGACACCGCTGTAGGTCGCCGGTTCGGCAAGTGCAAGTGAAGAGACCATTGTAATTAAGAAACCAATCATTAGGCTCAAGAAGATGCTTGAAGCACGCGCACTGGTGTTCATTCATTCACCTCCGACAGCTTTCATCATGTGCCTCATTGACTATTTACTTTCACGTCTTCCTCCATCATAGGACGATTTGTACCGTAAGACAAGTGCTCGCTGCGGTTAAATATCAGCGAGTAATCAATTTTTTGTGTCTGAATGAGGATTCTCTTCCTTCGTTTGTTGACAGCTTCCCTCCGGTTCGCTAACATGGAATTGTTGCCGAGGTGGCGGAATTGGCAGACGCGCATGGTTGAGGGCCATGTGGACTTTATACGTCCGTGCGGGTTCAAGTCCCGCTCTCGGCACCAACGTTGCGCGTTAGTGCAGTGCAGGCTCAATTATGCGAATTTTACTGGACGTGATGGGGGGAGATCTCCCCCCGTGTGAGTTGGTGAGAGGGGGAATTGCTGCTGGGCACCAGAGTGGTGTCGATATTCTCTTTGCCGGTGATCCAGAGATAGTCCGCGCTGCGCTTAACGCGCACAACGAAGTGGAGGGGGGATGTTTCACCATCCTCCCGACGACGCAGACGATCGGAATGGACGAGTCGCCTGTACGGGCGGTGCGCAGTAAACGCGACTCTTCATTGGTTAGAGGATTGATTGCCCTTAAGGCGCGGGACGTCGATGCGTTCGTCTCTCCGGGGAATACAGGTGCGGTGGTCGCCGGTTCAATCTTTACCCTCGGTCGCATCGCCGGGATCCCACGGCCGGGGATCGCCGCTTCTGTACCAACTGTTCTCGGAGAAGAGATCCTTGTTATCGATGTAGGTGCGAATGTCGATTGTGCCCCGGCTCACCTCGCCCACTTTGCCTTGATGGGGGCAAGCTACGCGCGTGACGTATTGGGGATCTCCCACCCGAGGATTGCCCTATTGAGCATCGGAACGGAGAAGGCAAAGGGGAATAAGCTGAACTACCGCGCTTTTGAACTCCTGGAAGCCGGGCCGCTACCGTTTGCCGGGAACGTCGAGGGACACCACTTACTTACCGAGCGGCCGGTTGATGTGGTCGTCTGTGACGGGTTCGTGGGTAATGTCTTTCTAAAGGCACTCGAAGGAGGAGTCTCGGCTGTGAGCGACTTGTTGAAAGGGTCGATTCGGGATAGCTTTCGGGCCAAGATAGGAGGGCTGCTTCTGCGGCCTATCTTTTCCGTCCTGCGCGATAGGCTCTCCTACCAGCGTTTCGGTGGGGCACCGCTGCTCGGTGTGAACGGGGTGGTGGTGATTGCCCATGGTCGATCCGATGCCAAAGCGATCGAGTCGGCGATCGAGGTCGCCCGTTGTGCTGTTGAGGCCGACCTGAACGCTGAAATTGGACGGGGGATCAGTGGGTGGAGTACCAATGGGGGCTAGGATCATCGGAACGGGGAGCTACGTGCCCCCAAAGTGCTTGACCAACGCTGACCTTGAGAGGATGGTCGATACCTCAGATCAGTGGATTGTTCGACGGACCGGGATTCGGTCACGTTATCACCTTGCTGAGGGGCAGGACCCAGCTATTATGGGGATCGAGGCCGGGAAGAATGCGCTTAACCAGGCTATGGTCTCCCCTGAACAAGTCGATCTGTTGATTGTCGCCAGCAATTTTCCCGATATGATCTGTCCTGGGTCTTCGCCGTTCATTGCCGCTGGACTCGGTCTTGGCCAAGTCCCATTCTTTGACCTCAAGGCTGGCTGTTCGGGATTTGTCTATGGTCTCGCTATAGCCGACGGGTTAATCAGCTCCGGCTTATTCCACCATCTCTTGTTGGTGGGGACCGAGGCCCTCTCCCGTGTTACTGACTGGTCCGATCGCAAGACCTGTGTCCTGTTTGGCGACGGCGCTGGTGCTGTCCTGCTCGAACCGGCCCCACCGGGTGAGGGGGTCCTAAGTAGCGCGCTGTATGGGGACCACGATAAGGCTCTCCTTCTTCACCTCCCTGCCGGCGGCACGAGGAGACCGGCAAGTCACAAGACCGTAGAGGCGAAAGAGCACTACCTGAAGATGGAAGGGGCAGGGGTCTATCGCAGTGCGGTCCCGATGATGGAACAGGCTACCCGCGAGGTACTCGCTTCTGCTTCACTTCGGCTTGTTGACGTCGACTGGCTGATTCCACATCAGGCGAACATCCGCATCATTGACTCACTGATCCGGCATCTTGATTTCAGTCGGGAGCGGGTGATTATCAACCTCGACCGCGTCGCCAACACCTCGACCGCGTCCATCCCCATTGCCCTCGACGAGGCGCTTCGCTCTGGGAGGATCGCCCGCGGCGACCTTGTTGTCCTCACAGCCTTCGGTGCTGGTGCGACCTACGGGGCTGTAGTGTTAAGGGCATAGACATGCCAGGACAAAAGAGGAAGATAGCGTTCCTTTTTCCGGGGCAGGGAAGGATACCCCAGGGGCTTCCCCCAGCCTCCGATGTGGGAGAGCGCTTGTTCAGACTAGCTGCGGAAAGAGGACTTCCTTTGCAAGAATGGATCACAAGCGGTAGTTTGGACCTTCTCCACCGGACTGAGTATGCTCAACCAGCGGTTCTGATCGATAGCTTGGCGAAGGAAGAAGCTTTACGAGGAAACGGGGTCAAGCTTGGTATCGTCGCTGGTCACAGTCTGGGTGAGTACGCAGCCCTGGTGAGCGCTGGTCTTCTCACTCCGGAGGAAGCCCTATTAGTGGTGATCGCGCGTGGACGCCTCATGGCGAGTGTTGAGGGCGGAATGGCAGCGATCGTCAAACTCCCAGTCGAGGAGATGCGGGCGATCTGTGAACGTATCGGACCGGGCGTGGCGGTCGCCAACTACAACGGACCGAGGCAGGTAGTTATCTCCGGTGAGCAAAAGGCGCTCAAGGAGGCGATGGCGGCAGCAGAGCAGGCCGGCGGCCGGGTGATTCCCTTGCGCGTTTCCGGCCCATTCCACTCCCCATTGATGACTGAGGCGCAGGTAGCACTTGTCCCACAGATCGAGTCACTCTCCTTCAATGCCCCTTCCGTTCCCGTGGTCTCCAGTGTGAGCGGAGAGGTAGAGACCGATCCAGCGCGGTTAAAAGCGCTGTTGTTGACACAGATCACCGCTTGTGTACGCTGGGTAGATGTGGTAGACAGTTTAGTGGCTAGTGCGGTAACTTGCGCAGTGGAGGTTGGTCCGGGAGAGGTCCTCACCGGCCTGGGGAGGCGGATCACCTCGCAAGTGCAGTTTGTTACCTTTAAGGAGGCGCTGGATGGGTGAATTCGATGGGCGGGTGGCGGTCGTTACCGGTGGGACAAGGGGAATTGGAAAGGCTATCGTACACCTCTTGCACCGTGAGGGGTGTGTGGTTGCAGTCCTTGCCCGCAACGAGGAGGCTGGGACGACCCTCGTTGAGGAACTCGAACACTGCCGCTTCCTGCGCGCGGATGTTTCAGATTTTGCACGGGTTAAGGAAGTCGTAAACTCGATCTATGAGGAGTATGGACAGATCAACTATCTTGTCAATAATGCCGGGATCACACGTGACCGGCTGATCCTGCGGATGAGCGAGGAGGACTGGAGCCGGGTGGTTGAGGTGAACCTAACGGGGGCCTACAACTGTGTTCGTGCCTGCCTACGCTACATGTTGAAGGGAGAAGACGGAGCGATTGTGAACATTGGCTCTGTGGTAGGAGAGACGGGAAATGTGGGGCAGGCGAACTACGCCGCCTCCAAGGCCGGACTCATCGGTCTGAGCCGAAGCGTGGCCAAGGAAGTTGCCGGCCGTGGGATCCGAGTGAACGTGGTCTCTCCTGGGTTCATCCACACTGAGATGACAGAGGGGCTGAGTGAAGAGGCCCGCTCTTTCTATCTTGATCGCCTCCCTCTAAGAAGGGAAGGAACCCCGGAAGAGGTGGCCGAGGTTGTGTCGTTCTTGCTTTCCAAACGGGCTTCATATATAACTGGGCAAGTCATCGGTGTCAATGGGGGACTTTACCCCTAAGAGATCTATGAAAGGAGGTGTCGATATCGATGAACGATATTGCGACCAGGGTGCGGGCGATCATTTCCGATCAACTGATGGTTGAACCGGGGGAGGTCACAGATGAGTCCTCGTTTGTTGAAGACCTGGGGGCCGACTCACTGGACACCGTGGAACTGATCATGGAGTTTGAGGATGAGTTTGGGGTGGAGATCTCAGATGAGGACGCGGAGAAGATCTCCACTGTGGGGGAGGCAATCGCTTATATGAAGAAGTTAATGGAGGGGAAGGAATCCTAACACTTTTAGTCGGCGAAGAGGGGCAACGGAGGCGCGTTTGTCCCTTTTTTGTTTGCAGGCTCGTTTTCCTATCGTGAAGGGGTGAGGTGATTCTCTATGAGAGAAGGCGAGAGGCGTGGAACCGTCGGGCGAGAGAGTAAGAACCCTTACTTCGAGGGTCAGAAATACCCCGAACCGACCGTCTGTCCCCGCTGCAGTCTGGTCTACCACGCAGGGAGGTGGCAGAAAGTAGATGAGGCGCCATCTCATCCGGTGCAAGAGAGCCATTGCCCGGCGTGTCGGCGCGAGATCGATCGCTACCCGGCCGGCTTGGTGGTTCTACGAGGAGCGTACCTTAAAAAACATCACCAAGAGATTCTAAATATTGTTCGCAACCAGGCCGCTTCTGCCGCCGCCGCCCGTCCTTTGCAGCGGATTATGTGGGTGAAAGAGGGACAAGGAGAAGTTGAGATCGCTACGACCAACGGCCACCTCGCACTTAGAATCGGCAAGGCGATCAAGAGTGCAAGCAAAGGGAACCTCACCATTAAACGAGCTGAGGAGGATCAACTCGTACGCGTCTACTGGGAGAGGGAGAATTAGGTGGACGACGGCCGTGTTTATATGATTGGTCGCTTCCTAAAAGGAGTCTTCTCAGCAATTTTTCCACACCAGCAGGAGGGAGGGTTTCTGCTCTTATTAATGTGGCAGGTATCCCCGACTGCCGTATAAAATGAGCACGCGATTGCTCAGATCCCCTTTTGGGAGGATGAGTCCTCGATCAAGGGTAATAAGCTAGTTGGGCTCGCCCTTGTCAGGGCCAAGGTAAAAGGTGACCTTCCTCCTGGCGTGCGCTACCTCATCGACCCGGGGAGTGTGGGACAATCGTGCGACTCTGGAGTAAGGAGGTAGGATGGAGAGCGAGTGCGCGCTTGAGGTGGCGGTAGAGATAGTTAAAGATGTGGGGAAGATCCTGCGCGCGGGGATGCACGCTGACAAAAAAGCGCGCTACAAGAGCCACCGCCACGATGTGGTGACGATCTTCGACCGCCGCGCCGAGGAGATGATCGTCACGGCCATAAACAAGGCCTTCCCCGATCATGGAATTCTCTCCGAGGAAGGGACGGCTAAAGTGGGAACTTCCTCCTATCGCTGGGTGATCGATCCACTCGATGGGACGAATAACTTCCTGAGTGGTTACCCTCAGTTTGCGATCTCGCTTGCCCTGATGCGTGGAGCGGAGGCACAAGTCGCCTGTATATACGACCCGTTACGAGAGGAGATGTTCACAGCGATCTGCGGGGAAGGGGCGTTCCTAAACGGGGAGCCAAAACACGTGAGCGCCCAGGGGTCTCTCGACGGGGCGCTGATCGGGGCCGGCTTCTCCTCGCGGCCGGAGCGTGCCTTGATCACCCACGCCGTATTAGAGCACCTCATCCCCCATGCGCGCGCGATCCGCGCCGCTGGTTCGGCGTGTCTCGACCTTGCCTATGTAGCCGCTGGGCGGCTCGACGCAACCTGGTATGTCTCCCTCTCGCCATGGGATGTCGCCGCTGGGAACCTCCTTATCAGTGAGGCCGGAGGCCAGGTGAGCAACCTTGAGGGCGCCCCCCTCACCGATCCGGAGGTAGGGATCCTGGCGACAAACGGCCGCATCCATGCGGAGATGCTTGCCCTGGTTGGCAAGAAGCGATCTTTGTGAATCCTGAACTGTCAACGATCGCACGCCTAGCCTACTATTGCGAGATCATCCCAGGCTGAGGGGGTTTACTCTGCTTTCTCCCTTTTCCTCTCGGCGACGATCTACACTAATACCTTGTCCATTACCCAAAAGGCGCGCCTGTTTAGCTCCTTTTAAAAGGCCGACTGTAATCTAGATCACGGAAATTTCCGTGTGCTTTCTTGTAAAATGAGGTTCGAGATAGGGGGAACCGATAAGGAGGTAAGAATGTGTGGCAAGAGACTGCTGCTAACTAGTCTGTTGATCGGCTCGCTTTTCTTCTCCCTCGTTGCCTGGGCAACCCCGGAGAACTTAGTCTTCATTCTCGATGCGTCGAACAGCATGAATAAGCCGTTCGATGATGAGTCGCGATTGGGCGTGGCCAAGGGAGCGTTGAGCGAACTATTGGAAATCTTCCCTGAAGGGGTCAATGTGGGGCTCTTCATTTACGGCCATCGGATCGCCAAGGGCGATAGGGAAGCAAGTTGTCAGGACATCGAGCCGCTCTTCTCGCTTCTTCCGTTTAACGCATCCGTGGGCGAGGAGATGATCGCCGCATTCCGCGGGGTGAAGGCACAGGGGCTGACCCCCCTCGCCGACGCGCTGGTAGTGGCGTCGAACGAGATCTCCGCGTTTTCAGGGGAGAGTGCGATCGTCCTTATAAGTGATGGTGAGGAGACCTGCGGCGGAGACCCGCTCGTCGTTGCTCATATGATCGCTACGATGACGCCTCCGACGCTCCTGCATGTTATCGGGCTCGATGTGGAAGAGCAGGTGCGCGCAACCATGATCGCGATGGCAGAGGCGACCGGCGGTGAGTACCGTGATGTGAGTGAGGCAAAAGATCTATTCGCAGCGCTCTTTGCCGTGATCTCACCCCCAGAGCAGCCAACCGTCCCCATGGTACCATCAGAGTATGCGTGCTTTGGGATCACCAATGTAGTATGGGGAACAGAAGGCAATGATACGCTGTACGGAACGCCAGGAAATGACCTGATTTACGGCCTTGCCGGGAATGATCTCATCATTGGCCTTGATGGGAACGACATCCTTCTCGGTGGTGAGGGGAATGACATCCTCGAGGGAGGAGACGGGAACGATGTTCTCATCGGCGACCCTGGGGATGACCGGCTGTTCGGTGCGGCAGGGAATGATGTGCTCTGCGGCGGCCCTGGCGATGACTCGCTTGAAGGGGAGAGCGGCGATGACATCCTTTACGGTGGAGTGGGGAATGATAAGCTCCTTGGTGGACCGGGGAATAACCAGCTTTACCGCATAGATGGATGCGACATCCTCCTTGAAGGGATGGTGATCGAGGGGCCTTATCCAGGCTGTCGCTGCCTTAGTCTAACCTGTCCCCTTGCCGCAGTCTGCCCTCCTGCTGCACCGGTTGCTCACCCTTGTGCGCCGCCTAGTGGCAAATATGTCGACGAGGGGGCATCCATTAAGCTACACGGAACGGTCGTTGACCACGACTGCAATGTAGCTGAGGTTTACTGGCGTGCGGAGGCAGGCCGATTTGACGACCCGACATCACTCGAACCTATCTACTATGCTCCGCTGACCGATCGTTGCGAGGGGGAGGACGTCCTCATCACCCTCACAGCGACAGATAGCTGTGGCGCTACAGGACGCGATTCGTTTAGCATACACATCAACAATGTAAATCATTTACCTGTTGCTATGGCAGGGGACGACCTGGCCGTAGACGAGTGCGCTAGTGTACAACTTACCTGCTCTGCCTCTGATCCAGACGGTGACATGCTGACATACCGCTGGACCGCGGAGTGTGGTCGCGGGACGTTTGATGATCCCACGCTACTCCATCCATGTTACACCGCACCGGCAACCGATCGCTGTGAAGGAGAGGAGATCGTTCTGAGACTGACCGTGACGGATGAATGCGGAGCGCGTGTGAGCGACAGCCTGATTGTCCACGTTAGAAACCTCAACCATTCACCTGTTGCTGTGGCAGGTGAAGACCTGGTCATGGACGAGTGTGCTAGTGTCCAACTGACCTGCTTTGCCTCCGATCCGGACGGTGACATGCTGACTTACTGCTGGACCGCGGAGTGTGGCCGCGGGACGTTCGATGATCCAACACTGCTCCACCCGTGTTACATTGCGCCGGTGACGGATCGCTGCGAAGGGGAGAAGATTGTGCTCACCCTCACAGTGAGGGATGCTTGTGGCTTGAGTGTAAGTGACTCACTGACTGTTCATGTGAACAACCTGAACCGTTCTCCTGTTGTTAAGGCGGATCCGTAAGGATCCGAGAAGAACGACGACCGTTGGTTGATCTGCTCCGTCGCTTCAAAGGGCGGAGCAGATCACTTCTTAATATGAAAGGCACGATCCTTGGCTCTTTGTTATCCAGTATGGGTAACTTGGCTGAGTGCGGATAAACCCGGCTTTGGGTCACCCTCTTGAACCGAAAACCTTAAAAATTATTAGGAAACCAGGAAAAGGTTTCACAATATGGACCCTACAAACCTTGCTTCCCTCGTTCTTGACTCCTCATGGTTTCCTCATAATAAAATAGCGGGCAAGCTCGAGTTTGAGTTACCCACTCGAAATAGCGAGGAGTCCGGCTACACCCAGACCTATCTGTATGGTCACCAAACGGTCTCTACGGCGTAGAGAGAGATCTGTGGGTCCGCGCTCAGGATGGGAGATTTTCCAACTGGGCTTGGGCGACGAGCAGGCGGTCAAAGGGGTCGCGGTGGTGATCCGGAAGGGTATATACATGCAGAGCATGGCTCATCTGGATCGGCAAGCCCTCTATGGCGTTTAGGGCCATTTGTTCTGGAACGAAGGTTTCCAGGGGTTCCGGCAGCGTAAGCCTCCCCAACCTGACCTTAATCGCGATCTCCCAACCGCTGGCCGCGCTTAAGAAGAGCTTGTTGTTCCCATCCTTGATGATCGCAGAAGCCCGTGAGGATAGCCGGGGATCATCGCTGATCCACCACAAAAAGACTTGTGTGTCCAACAGGGCCTTCATAAAGAGCCTCCGCTGGATACCCCCCAGCTTGCTGGGGGGAGGAAAGTGGAGATTCGCCGAAGGCGAACCTGGTTGTTGTTTGTACGAGCTACACGAACTCTGTCAGGAACAAACCTCTCAACGTCGGAGACAAGCTCCGACGCTACGAAAAGATGGATGTAGCGTCGCACCTTGTGTGCGACGTTATCTCTGGCGCAACACAGCGCTACATCAAACTGCAACATAAGGACCAACTCCGCTTAGCCCTTTAGGTTTTTGCCTTTTAATGCCCCTTTAGCTTGCTGCGGGGTTCTTTACTCTTCAAACGTTCTAAGGACCGATTCAGGGAGCGGCGCATCGAAACCGGGGGCGATG
>JAUWYG010000151.1 GCA_030615945.1 Candidatus Bipolaricaulota bacterium
CGACCGTCATCCTTCGGGCGATCTCTCTCCAGCGTTTAAGCTCCCTGTCCTTCAGATCGAGAAGTTCCATCAGCTCTTGTCGGCTCTCTTCCGATATCAACTCAAGTACTTCAAGCGCGCGCTCAAGACACCACACTGCCATCACGTTAGAGTACGCGTTGTTCTTCAGCCCTCCCCCCTCCTTGTTGGGGTACCTCTCGTGATACTCATCAGGTCCCATCACCCCTACAATCTCATAGCGTTCAGTTTGCTGCTTGTATGTAGCGAGGCTCGCCCAGAACCTAGCGATTTCTAGCATCATCTCCGCGCCATAGAGCTCAAGGAAGCTTCTGTCACCGGTGATCTGGTAGTACTGCCAGATATTGTAGGCGCAGGCTGCATTGACATGACGCTGCAGCCTGCTGTAATCGGGGTCCCAACGGCCAGACATCGGATTGAGGTGGACAAGCTGAGTCTCCTCCCGACCGTTGCTGCCGCTATGCCAGGGAAACAGAGCTCCCTTTAATCCCACTTCCTTGGCATACAATCTAGCCATATCGAGTCGATGGTAGCGGTAGAGAAGGAGGGACCGCGTAATCTCTGGAAGACGTAAATTATAAAAGGGAAAGATGTAAACCTCATCCCAGAAGATGTGCCCTCGGTACGCTTCCCCGTGGAGCCCCCGGGCTGGTATGCTCACATCAAGGCCAATAGTGTTGGGGGAGGCGGTCTGAAGCAGGTGGAAGATGTGAAGGCGCAGGATTAACTGGATTGGATAACTACCATGGTCGGCCTTCGGCGAGACATCGACAGTCACATCGAACTTCCTCCAAAGCTTCTTCCACGCCTGATGATGCGTTTGAATCAACTCCTCGAAGCGCCCACATTTAGCTGCGGCCAGGCGAGCATCCTGGGAAACCTCGGTGATGCCGCGATCCCGAGAAGTGTACAGTGCGACGATCTTCTCGACCGTTATGGGTTCGTTTCCGCACACCTTAACAGTGAATTCCTGGCTGATAGAATCTTTTTTTTTCACCGTACGAACCTCGGGCGTCAATTGCTTCCCGTTGCAGAAAAGTTCGGTCCGGGCAGCCTCGGCAACCTCAAGGCGGGACTGGCTCGTCTGTACATGTAGGTAGATCCCCTCACGTTCCACGCTTCCCATCTGCACGATGCGCAGGTGTTTGTTACTAAGCTGTTGATACCGGGCGACGCCCGCATTGGTCACCGATCCATCGATCGTTGAGAGAACCTGCATGCCCCCAGACCAGTTCTCCGGCGTGATACTGTACTCGATGGCAGCAAGGTGAGAATTGCCCATGTGGACCAAGCGCCGACTCACAACAGAGGTCTTTCTCCCCAGTCCATCCCGGACCCGGAACCGCCGGATTAGGAGGCCGTCCCGAAGGTACAACTCCTGTCGATAGGAAAGGATCTCCATGCGCAAGAGGTCAAGCCATTCGCCGTCCTCAGGGCGAAAAGTCAGACACAGCCAATTGGGAAAGTTAACTAAGTCCTCATTGACGATCGTCCTCCCAGCGACCTTACTCTCCAGCCGGTTGAATCCGCCCGCGATGTAGGTGCCTGGATAGTGGACCTCGTCCGCATGTACTTCCTCGGCGGCGCCTCGGGTAGCAAAGTATCCATTGCCAAGTGTACACAGAGCTTCGCATAACCGCTCTTGGTCGCGATCAAACCCTTCATAGACGAGAACCCAATGATCGATCATTGCCTCTCCTTTATGTACCGGGTAAGTAGGTTAAGAAACTCCCCGACCTCACCTGTGTTTTGGACCGAGTAGCCTGCTGCCGTCGGATGGGGTGCATCGGTAACGAGGATTCCAACTCCTCGATTACTTATGGCCGCGAAAGCGTCCTCATCCGTAGTATCATCTCCTATGTAGAGAGGAATGATCTCGGGGGCATCCAGCCTGAGCGCACCAAGCAGCCAAAGCAGTGCCTTACCCTTGTCCCAATCAATGTTAGGACGCAGCTCGAAAACCTTTTTGCCGTAAGCCTTACGTAACTTTGGGTGCTCCTTTACTACCTGATCAACTATCCCCTCCAGCCTCGGCACATACACCTCAGCAACCATTCGGTAATGAACCGCGAGAGAGAACCTCTTGTTCTCGATCAGCGCTCCCTCGATGCCATGCACTTGTCTGGCGAGCTTTACGGAGACCTCATCGATCAGGGGTTGTAGGCTTCCGTCGACCTCATGCTGGATGTGCGAGCCATCCGGTCCGGTGATATCGAAGCCGTGACTCCCCGCGTAGTACACGTTGTCGAGCTTGACCATCCCGGCCACGTCCTCACGCCCGCGTCCACTGATGATGGCAGTGCTGCACACGCTGGCAAGCTCTCCCACCACCTCGCGCATCTCAACGGAGAGGACCGCCAGTTCAGGGCGGCTTACAATGGGAGTGAGGGTCCCGTCATAATCGAGAAAGACCGCTACGCGTTTCCCGGAGAACCTCTGCTTGAGCCTGTCCCAATGCACAAGGGCCGATGGGCGCCTGTGTGCACGGTTCAAAAACCAGGCGTCAATCCTCTCCACCGTCGTTTCCCCAAGACCCTCTACTACTAAGTCGGC
>JAUWYG010000133.1 GCA_030615945.1 Candidatus Bipolaricaulota bacterium
CAGACTCGGCAGAGAAAGTGTGGATGGGGACTGGGGTTATAGTCATACCGCGCCGCCTCGCGGGCGATGGTGAGTTCCTGAATACCCCCTGCTTTCTTCAACGCGTCGAGCACGTTGTACACCGTGGCCTTGGCGAGCGAGGATAAGTGGTCCCTAACCCCTTGATAGACCTCCTCCGCGGTGGGGTGGGTGTGGTTATTCTCCAGGTACTCTAGCACTGCCGATCGCTGGATCGTAGGGACGAGTCCTAACTTTCGCAACCTTGTAGAGCGAGCTTCAATATCCATATTAGAATAATTATAAACTTAGAACGACTAAAAATCAAGTGCTGTGAGAAGAGTGCTACAGGTGGAGACTGCTGGCCGAAGCCATCGATTTTGGTCGCGCAAAATCCGGTGGTTGGTTTGCTGTAGGACGCTGTTGATGGTCGTTTAGATAGGGCGGATTGGAGCGGAGGCTAAGTAGGCGGACGGTTTTCTTAAGCGAAGGAAGCAGAGCTTGAGAACCCGCAGTGCATGGCAATGGCAGTGATCGTCATCTTGGGATTGTTGATGAGCTTCATCGCCGCGGTCTCGGCACGGATCCGTCGAATGAAGGTGTTGAGAGTTCCCCCGGTCATCCCACGGAAGACTCGGTGAAAATGGTAAGGCGAAAAGTTGGCCACCCCCGCAAGTTTCTCAAGACAGAGGTCCCCGTTAAGGTTCGCGCCGATATAATCCATAACGCGATTTATGCGGGCCACGTACTCTTGTCTCATCCGCTCGCGTCTATTGTGCATGTCGGAGTATCTCCTGGGATGATTTCTGTGGCCCGATGCAGTAATCAAAGCTTAATGTGAACTTATCTCACTTTATTACGGGCGTCTTCCGATGAACAACCCCCTGCCTATCAATCCCTTAGAATTGTAGGTTACTTCAAGGCCGGCGTTAGCGAGGACAGCACGAATCTCATCTGTCTCAAACAGTCTAAGTTCGTGATGTTCAACAAAGTGATCCGTTCCTTCCGGTGTCCCGATCAAGTAGTGAAGGTCAAAAAACGACAGGCGCCCGTCAGCAAAACTCGTGTTGACTCGAGCGATCTTTAAATCGGGCTCATCGATGAAGAGAGAATGGACCGTGCCAGGGTGCCAAGCATCAGGAGTGAACCAGGGTTCGATGACAAGGATACCACTAGGTAGCAAGTGACGTGTCATACAATCCACCGCGTGAGCGAGGTTGTCCAGTGTTTTGAGGTAGCCGATCGAACTGGAAAGGCAGGTTATAACGTGAAACTTGCGATGAAGATCGAAGTTCATCATATCGGCGTGATGGAAGGTGATGCCAGGGTTTCGCCTCCGAGCGAGGTCGAGGAGTTCTTGGGAAATGTCGAGCCCCTCAACTTCGAAGAGCTCTTTTAGGTATTCGATATGCCGCCCTGTTCCACACGCTACATCCAACAGGCGGTTTTCCTCCGAGTAAAGGTACTCACTAATGATGGAAATGAACTTCAACGCTTCCGTGCGATAGTCCTTGAAAGAGTAGATTTTATCGTAATAGGTAGCTGATTCTGAAAACACCACGTCCTCCCTTGATGGTCGGGTTTGATTTCGATTCTTTAAAGCTCCTTACAAGGCACCTTGCTGATGGTAGAGGGTACTGGTCGACCTGTTGAGGATCAAGGTCTGCCCTCCGATCTTAGTATTGAAAGAAGTAGCGGGACCTCTGCTGGTGGATTCCTAGAGTTTGCTGACTTTTCGCGCGATGAGCTTCCTTATTTTCTTGTAGGAAGGTGGTGGCCCAGTGCGAACCTCCTTGTTGTCGATGAATAAGGCATCAGAGGTGCCCCACTCGAGCAGGGTAGGCCGCTCGAATGTGTCGATCTCCTGAAACACGACCTTGTCGCCAAATTCAGCCGCGGCCCGCTTTGCCCGTTCATAGACGATGTTCTGCGCCTGGCACCATCCATTGACAAAGGCGGTCACCATTACCTTCCCAGGCGTCGTTTCCGGCTTCTTCTTTTTGATCCACTTGGGAGGGATGGCGTCGTTTGTGAATGGTTTCCACAGGAGAACCTGGATTCCCTGCTTGTCAACCTTGGTGTATCCCTGCTTCTTGAACCACGAGGCCCTCATCCAGAAGGGCAGAGATATCCCCCAGGCGACCATTCCCTTTGCTCCTTTCTCTTTAGCATCACTCTCTGCGGCCTTTAGCAATGCCTTCCCCATTCCCCTCTTCTGGAAGTTTCCTCTCCCCTTTTTGTAGCCGTGTACCCATATGCAATAGATAAAGTGGAGGTCCTGCCCTTCTACAAAAGTGTGCTCTATCGGGGCATACTGGATCATCCCTCCTACTTCTCCGGTGTCATCGAGCGCCAGCTTTACCCCGAGGCCTTGATCCTTCATCTTCTCGTACCACGCTCGTTTGTGATCTCCCGCCTCCTTCATCTCCTCCGACCAGTCTTCGAGGCAGAAGAAGTACAGTTCCTTTCGATCATCAGTCAGATCGACGATTTTCATGGTTTCACCTCCTCCTTAAGTTTTCCATAGCCTGCCACAGTCTTCCTGTGCCCCTCTGAACGCCACGAGCGTGCACCTTGGCGCCGGTTGAAGTCAAATTTGGCAATCATTACCTTGTGGACGTCTGATCGACCCCCTCCCGGGCGCGGAGGTTCTTGCCACAAGAATCCTGGCATGACACAATGCAACAACAAAATTAGCGCCGATTACGTCATCGAGGAGGTGTCACTTCAAGGTGGCTGTTTCAAGGATTTCTGTCAAGCTATCAGCAGACGGCGGTATGAACGATATCACTGATCACGTGCAGGGAGAGCTTGAGAAAACGGGCTTTGCCGAAGGGATAGTGACCGTGTTTATGTCCGGTTCAACCGGTGCAATCACGACGATTGAGTACGAGCCTGGATTGGTGAAGAATGACCTGCCCGAGGCGCTGGCGCGGATCGCTCCGGCCGACATCCCCTATGAACACCACAAGCGGTGGGGCGATGACAACGGTCGGGGCCATGTGAAGGCCTCCATCATGAGCCCGAGCCTGGTCGTTCCTTTCACTGAGGGTGAGTTGATGTTGGGAACCTGGCAACAGATTGTGGCCATCAATTGGGACACCCGTCCGCGAACGAGGGAGATCATCCTTCAGATTATGGGAGAGCATACCCGTCCTTCTCCCAAGTAGAGTTGAATATCACTACCCGTTGGCCGCCACCCGCTCGTAGATCGCCTCGTACTGTGGGACGATCTTTCGATAATCAAAGAGCTTCGCTGCACGCTCCCTTGCCGCACGGGAAAACGCCTCTTTGCGCGTGCGGTCCGCGAGGAGGTCTATCGCGAATCGTGCCATCTGTTCAACATCCCCGACCGAGGCAAGGTAGCCCGTGACCCCGTGCTCGACGACCTCGGGGAGCCCTCCAACGTCAGTTGCTATAACCGGGATTCCGCTTGCCATTGCCTCCAACGCGACCAGTCCGAAACTCTCGGTCTGGCTTGGGAG
>JAUWYG010000158.1 GCA_030615945.1 Candidatus Bipolaricaulota bacterium
AGGTAGATGTCCAAAATGTCGCGCAGCATGGTCGCTGCAGACGGAAGCGGGGTGGGCTCATCGATGATCGCGGTGATCGTTCCGTAGATGTCGGTGTAATAGACGACGCCAAGCTCGTGGGAGCCAAGGTGGCCGAGCGGATGCTTCGTGGGAAGTGCCTTCGGTCCTACATGAAGGGTGTAGCGACCGTCTTTTGTTCGTTCGGCGACGGCGAGAAGCCGGATTACCTGGCCTCGAGCAGCTTCGCTGCGGATCTTCTCCGGTGAGATTCCGCTGATTCCTTCCTGCTTGACGTCCTCCAGCTTTGCGGGGAAGCCCAGAACTGCATTTGCGAGAATGACGAGTTTCGCTGCGGCGTCCCAGCCGTCTACGTCCCAGCTCGGATCGGCCTCGAGGTGTCCACTCTCCTGAGCGCGCGAGAGGGCGTCCTCCCACCGGGTGCCCTCGGCGAGCAGATCGAGGATGTAGCCGGTGACGACGTTCGGCACCGCCTCGATGCGTTCGATCGTCGCACCGCGCAGATCGCGCATGCCGAGGTAGAGGGCGGGAAGCCCCCCAGCGACCGTGCCGTCGAATCGAAGCTTAACCCCGTGTGCTGAAGCGGTGTCAACCAGTTCTTGGTAGGCGAGCACCATGGGGCCCTTGTTGGGAGTAACCACATGCATCCCTCGGGAAAGTGCTGTTCGGATGCATGATAGCCCCGGTTCTCCCCCTTCCTTAAGGTGCACAGGAGAGGCCTCGCAGAGCAGATCCGCCTTTACCTCGCGCACGAGCTCGGTGGCCGTAACGCTCATTCGACCTGCGTTGGGATATTCACCGACCGAGCGTTCCTCACTCTTGATGCGGACAACAATTTCCGGATCGAGTCCTGCTGGATCATGGGCCACGCCGCGGGAGTCCGCGACCCCAATCAGGCGAAATGCAATGCCATAACGGGTCTTTAGATAGGCCGCCTTATCGGCGAGAAGCTTTATCAACCGCCGACCCAGGTTTCCCACTCCCACCAACACGATGTCTACGGTGCGTTCGTCCATATCAACCTCCCGTGCGCGATGGCCCTGTTTGTACTGCGACGCCGCCATCTCGTCAACTTGAGGCAAAGGTGCGGACACTACGATGGAGTGTAGCCATAGGACGTGGGCCCATTATAGGCCTTCTCATTAGCCGTTTTTACCCGTTTAAAGCTATCATTTATCACTATGCACATCGGCTACGTACAGATGGAACCCATTTTCGGTGAAGTAAAGCGCAACCTGCGCCATGCAAAGAACATGATGAGACAGCAGAACGCCGATCTGTGGGTGCTGCCGGAACTCTTTGCGACGGGTTATCAGTTCACCGCACAAGAAGAAGCCGCGGCGCTCGCCGAACCGGTGCCCGAGGGCGTAACAACGCAGGATCTCATCCTCTTTGCCCACGAGCGGCGCTGTCACATTGTTGCCGGTCTTGCGGAAAAAGCTCCTAACGGAGCGATATACAACGCTGCGGTCCTCGTTGGGCCAAAAGGCCAACTCTCTCTTTACCGCAAGATACACCTGTTCTTAGAAGAGAAGTGCTGGTTCACCCCAGGCGATATCCCCTTTCCCGTGATCGACATCGGTGAAGCCAAAGTGGGGATGATGATCTGCTTCGACCACTTCTTTCCTGAGGCAGCGCGGACACTGGCCCTGCGAGGTGCAGAGATCATCGCCCATCCTGCGAATCTGGTCATGCCGGTATACGCTCAACTGACAATGCGGGCACGGGCGATAGAAAATGGCGTGTTCACCGTCACTGCGAACCGTGTTGGCAGTGAGGCGCGTACCGACAAAAGACTCAACTTCACTGGAGAAAGCCAGATCGTCTCCCCCAGCGGGGATGTTCTTGTACGATCCTCAAAAGAGGACGAAGAGACAAAGGTAGTGAAGATCGATCCCACTGCGGCACGCGACAAGTCCCTCAACCCTTATAACGACCGCCTCGCCGATCGCCGAGTGGACTTCTACAATCTGTGACCTCTTGAGCCGCCCAACCAGGCCGAATATCATTCGAAACACGCACCACAGAAGGGGATACGTAAGTGATCAAACCAGGATTGATAAACGAAAAGACGTGGCTGGTAAAAAAAGAGCATCTAGCGAGCGCCTTTGGCAGCGGTTTAGTTGACGTGCTGGCAACTCCCGTCCTTGTCGGATTCTGCGAGGAGTGTGCCCGGCTGATGGTGGAACCGCTGCTTAAAGAGGGCCAAAAGACGGTGGGGATGTCTATCAACTTACACCATCTTGCAGCCACCCCACCCGGGATGCACGTAACCGTGCGGGCTAAACTGGCCGAAGTGGACAAACGGCGATTGCTTTTCCGGATCAAGGTGTGGGATGAGCAAGAGCGCGTTGGCGAAGCCGAGCACGAACGCTTCATCATCGACGCCGACCGCTTCGA
>JAUWYG010000059.1 GCA_030615945.1 Candidatus Bipolaricaulota bacterium
GAAATCGATGGTCCGATAGCGACGCTTGTGCCCTCCACCGCGCCACCGCACCGTGGTCTTCCCCTGGAAGTTCCGTCCCCCCTTCTTGTGGATCGGTTGGAGGAGACTCTTCTCCGGTGCCACTGGCGTGAGTTCACTATAATCGGGGAGATCGGCGTGGCGACGCCCCGGCGATGTCGGCTTAAATCTCTTCAAAGACATATCTATCCCCCCAT
This sequence comes from Candidatus Bipolaricaulota bacterium, assembly GCA_030615945.1. Lineage (GTDB taxonomy): Bacteria > Bipolaricaulota > Bipolaricaulia > UBA7950 > UBA9294 > UBA9294. The sequence continues at coordinate 216 of JAUWYG010000059.1, forward strand.
CACATCGATTCGGTCACCAGCGGCCAGCCGCACGATGGCCTTTCGCCACCGCGATGTGCGCCCGTGTAACTGGTTCAGTCGTTCTCGGCGAGGCTTGCCCTTCATATTCGCTGTCCAAACCTTCTCCACCTTTACCTTGAACAGCTCCTCGATCGCTTTCTTGACTTCTATCTTGTTCGCGCCGAGGGCGACCCGGAATGCGTACTTGTTCTCTTCCATCTTCGCCCACGTCTCCTCGGTTAGAATCGGGGCAATGATAATATCCTCGGCATGAACCAGTTTCGCCATGTCTAGAATCTCTCCTTCAGCTCTTCCAGCGCTCCCAGAGTAAATACAAGCTTCTCATGACGCAGGACATCGTACACATTCAATCCAGCACAGGCTAGACATTTCACCTTGGGGATGTTAGAGAAGGATCTCTTGGCCGGACGATTATACTCGCCAGCGCTAACCACCACCAGAGTGGTAGAACTCATCTCCAAACGATTCAACAAGGAAACGGCGGACTTGGTTTTCGGCTCCTCAAATCCCATCCGATCGAGGAGGATGACCTTCCCTTCGTGAGCGCGATCGGAGAGAGCCGAAGTCAGAGCCCCCTGGCGCATCTTCTTCGTCAGCTTCACGTGATAGGAGCGCGGTTTTGGGCCAAAAGTAACACCACCACCAACCCAAAGGGGAGAGCGACGCGAGCCAGCGCGAGCCCGCCCGGTCCCCTTCTGTCGCCAGGGCTTGCGACCGCCGCCGCGCACCTCCCCGCGCGTCTTGGTCGAACTCGTCCCCTGACGCCGATTCAGAAGCTGCATGCGGACAGCCCGATACAAAAGGTCGGGGTTGACCTTGGCACCAAAGATACCCTCATCCAGTTCAACAACCTGGGGCTCGCTCGTTCCATCAAAAGTGTGCAGCTTCGCTTCAACCATCACTTTTCCTCAACTGTAAGACAGAACCGCGCGGACCAGGGGTCGATCCTTTGAACACCAGCAGATTCCTCTCTGGATCGACCCGCAAGACTCTCACTTTCTTAATCGTAACGCGGTGATTACCAGTATGTCCAGGAAGCTTCTTCCCTTTTACCACGCGTCCGGGTTCGACACAGTTCCCCACCGATCCCGGACGCCTGTGAAAGTGCGAGCCGTGTGACTTCGGTCCGCCAGCGAAGTTCCACCGCTTCACCACCCCCTGGAACCCCAGCCCACGCGAGATCCCGGTGACATCGATCTTCGCCCCTTCAGAGAAGATCTCCACCCCGATCTTATCTCCCACCTTGTAGGCGGAGGGGTCGTCCACTCTGACCTCGAACAGGTGCCGGTGCGACGGGACACCCGCCTTCTTGTAGTGCCCTTGTAGAGGATGCGTCACCTTCCGTTCCGCCACCTCTTGATAGCCGAGCTGGAGGGCGTTATACCCGTCCGTTTCCAAGGTCTTTACTTGCACCACTGTACACGGCTGCGTTTCCATCACCGTCGCCCCGACGGCACGATCATCGACGAACAACTGTGTCATCCCGATCTTTCGCGCCAAGATTCCTAGAGCCATCTGCCTAGAACCTCCGTTGCTAAAGCTTGATCTCGATGTCGATACCGGTGGGGAGCTCGATGTCCATCAACGCATTGATCGTCTCTGAGGTCGGCTCCTTGATATCAAGCAGCCGGGTGTGAATACGCCGCTCGAAGTGTTCCATCGACTTCTTGTCGATGTGCGGGGAGCGCAGGACCGTATAGATTCGCCTCTTCGTCGGAAGAGGGATGGGACCTGAAATCTTGGCGCGGGTCTCTGTCGCCGAGTCCACGATCTTTTTGATCGAGCTGTCGACCAGTTCATGGTCGTAGCCCCGCAGCTTGATTCTAATCTTCTCTCTCGCCATAGCTAGAGTAACCTCGACTCCTGATAATCTCCTTCCTAAACCCTTCTGGGACCACGTCGTAGCGCGCCACACGCAGTGTGTAGGTAGCTCGACCTTGAGTCAAAGAACGCAGTCGCGTAGCATAGCCGAACGTCTCCGCGAGTGGGATGGCCACAAAGACGATCTGCACCGTCTCCCGCGACTGAAGTTCTCGGATCTCCCCGCGCCTGCGCGCCAAGTCCTCCATAACTTCCCCCAGGTACTCGCCCGGAGTGATTACCTCCCCCTCCATAATCGGCTCAAGAAGGTCAAAACTTCCCCTCCTATATGCCTTATGAAGCGCGGTGACTGCAGCCGCCCGGAAGGCTAGCTTGGACGAATCGACTGGGTGAAAAGATCCCCCAATCAAGGTAGCCCCAATATCCACTAAAGGATAACCGGCGAGGGGACCGTTTGTCAACGTCTCCTTCAGCCCCTTCTCAATCGCCGCTCTATACTCCCGCGGGATCTCGTCTCTCTTGACTGTATCTGTGAATTGAAAACCGCTTCCGCGCGGGAGGGGCTCGAAGCGGACGATAACATGGCCGTATTGCCCTCGTCCTCCGGTCTGCTTGACAAATTTTCCCTCCACGTCAATCGGCTCGCTGAGCGTCTCGCGATAGGCAACCTGGGGCTGCCCCACAAGAGCAGAGATGCCGTACTCCTCGCGAAGCCGGCGCACTAGGACCTCCAAATGCAGCTCCCCCATCCCTGAGATAATCGTTTGATTCGTCGTCTTATTGACATCCACACGGAAGGTCGGATCCTCTTGAGCAAGCTTCGCCAACCCCTCGGAGAGGACCCCCTGCTCGGCCTCGGTACGCGGTTCGATAGCAATAAAGACGACCGGTTCCGGAAATTTTATTTTCTCCAGGAGGATCGGGGAAGACTTATCGCAGAGCGTATCTCCAGTCGAGATCTCGCGAGAACCCACGACCGCTACGATCTCCCCCGCCTGCGTTTCATCCAAGGGAGTGCGCTGATTGGCGTGCATCCGGAAGATCTTCATAAGTCGAAGGCCCTTACCTGTTGACGCATTGAACAGATGGTCACCTGCTTTCACTTTTCCTGAATAAACCCTGATAAACACCAATCGACCGGCATAGCGATCGGTGACGATCTTGAACGCCAACGCAGAGAATGGTTGATCAACCTCCGCTGTACGCTCTTCGTCACTACCTACTCCACGCACTGGAGGGATATCCACCGGTGAGGGAAGGTAACGAACAACGGCGTCGAGAAGCGGCTGTACGCCCTGGTTTTGGAAGGCCGAACCCCCCAATACCGGTACAACGCTGTGGTGGATACACCCACGGCGAAGTCCCTCATGGAACGCTGCCGCGTCAATTTCTGCACCCGCAATATACGCCTCCATCACCCGGTCGTCATACTCGGCGACTCTCTCAACAGCCATCTCACGATAGCGCTCTAGCTCCTCCCAGATCATTTCAGGAACGGATAGATACTCATAACGCTCTCCCTTGCTCTTAGGGTCCCAGACGATCAGACGCCGTGCGAGGAGGTCAATCATTCCCACCAAGCGGCGATTCTCGTCACGATAGGGAAGTTGAAGTGGAACGACGATCACACCCAACCGATCCTCGATCATCGCCAGGGTTTGGGTATAACTCGACTCAACGCGATCAAGCTTGTTGACAAACGCCAAGCGTGGAATACGGTAACGATCCGCTTGTCGCCACACGGCTTCGGACTGCGATTCCACCATCTCCACTCCGGAGAAGATAACAATTCCCCCGTCGAGTACGCGTAGTGACCGCTCCACCTCAGCAGTGAAGTCCACATGCCCCGGGGTATCGATGATGTTGATCCAGTGATCGCGCCAGGAGCAGGTTGTCGCCGCAGCCGTGATAGTGATTCCCCGTTCTCGCTCCTGGGGCATCCAGTCCATCTCAGTATCCCCCTCGTGTACTTCGCCCATCTTATGGGTCCGTCCAGTGTAGTAAAGAATCCGTTCCGTGGTGGTGGTCTTCCCAGCATCTATATGAGCCATGATGCCAATATTACGGACCCGCTTTATCCCCACAGAAACGTCGGTGGACATAGAAGCCCTCTTTCTACCACCTAGAAAACAAGGAATTGAACCCGACTACCAGCGGTAGTGGGCAAAAGCACGGTTGGCTTCAGCCATGCGGTGGACATCGAGCCGCTTGTTGTAAGCTTTCCCTTCCTTGCGCGCCGCATCAATAATCTCCGCGGCAAGGCGCCCACTCATTGTATGCTCGCCGCGCTCACGAGCGGCCCGAACGATCCAACGAAGGGCAAGGGCAGTCTGCCGATCCCGGGGCACCTCGTAGGGAACTTGGTAATTGGCGCCACCGACACGACGGGTGCGTACTTCCAAGCGGGGAGAGCAGTTGGCGACCGCGGCGTTGAAAACCTCAAGGACAGAAGAATCACTTCGATCATCGACCTGTCCCAAGGCTTTATAAACGATCCGCTCCGCGATCGACTTCTTGCCGTCCAGCATGACATAATTAATCAGCTTCGCGAGGAGCCTGCTGTTATACTTGATATCAGGTTCGACACCCCGGCCTGGTATCTGCATTCTTTCCACCTAGCTCCCCTTCTTAGCTCCGTACTTCGAGCGCCCCTGTCGACGTCCCTCTACTCCTTCCGCGTCGAGGGGGCCACGAACGATGTGGTAACGTACTCCTGGAAGGTCCTTCACTCGACCACCCCGTACTATGACCATCGAGTGCTCTTGAAGGTTGTGCCCCTCACCGCCGATGTAAGCGGTGACTTCCTTCCCATTACTCAAGCGGACACGAGCAACCTTGCGCAGTGCCGAATTCGGCTTTTTAGGGGTGCGGGTGTAGACACGCGTGCAGACGCCTCGCCGCTGTGGGCAGGAACCGAGTGCCGGAGCCTTACTCTTTCTTACCTTCGGTTTACGTCCTAGTCGAATAAGTTGATTGATCGTCGGCATCTTCACACTCCAAATTGTAGCAGATTATAGATTAGCTCATAGATTCTGTCAAGTCGCCGTTGGAAGGCGATTCCCCAGCCTCCACCAGCTCATCCCCCTGGATCTTCGGTGCTGCGGGGAACCCAGTCCCAGCCGGGATCTTTTTTCCAACAATGATGTTTGGCTTCAGCCCTTCCAGTTCATCCACCTCTCCCCGCAAGGCTGCCTCGGCAAGGACCTTGGTTGTCCGCTGGAAGGAGGCAGCAGAGAGCCATCCTTTCGTCTGCAGCGCCGCCTTGGAGATACGCAGAAGCTCGCGCTCACCAATGGGAAGGCGCTTGTCCTTCAATGGGATCTCGAAGAGTTCTTCCCCTCGCTGGATGCGGATAAAGTTGAGGCCTGCGCAGTGTGCTGCCTTCAGGGTCTCCTCGGTCAAACACTGACCACTTGAGGCAATCAACCGCCCGCCTGCAACCACGTCCTCGGCGATCTTCTCGCCAATCGTCTCCTTGCGGACCCGCTCCGCCTCAGAGTTCCAGCGGACTAGCGCCTGTACCTCCTGGTGGAACGCCTCCAGTGCAACCAAGTCACCCAGCAGGAAGCGCGAGTCGCCTTGATCCACAATGCGGACGTTGTTTAAGATATGGCGGATGATCACCTCAAGGTGCTTATCGTTGATATCCACCCCTTGGGTCTTGTAAACCTTATGGATCTCGGTTAGCAAATACCCTCTCACCTTCTGCACGCCGGCTGTCGCCAAGAGAGTATGGGGGGGCACAACACCTTTGGTTAAAAGGTCACCCTCTTTCACTTTGTCGCCAACCCGTACCGTCGCCACTTGATCGATCTCCACTACACTCTTGGGTTGAAAGCGAATCGTCGTAACCCCGTCCTTTTTCCTGACCGCCTCCACTTTCAGGAGCCCACTGTAGGGAATCTCCAACTTAAGCAATCTCTCCCCTTCGCGTACCTGTTCTCCATTTCCTTTCAAGGGAGAAAGGTCAGCGGTGAGAGGGAAGCGCATCGCGCGGCCCGACGGGTTATAAACGATGATCCTATCTGCGAGCAAAAGGACGGTTCCCTCGGCCTCCGCCGCGATGAAGATCGGCTTCGACTTCGAAGTGAGCTGCTCCCCCTCCTTCACCGTAGCCCCAGGCTCGACCATCATGCGTGCTCCATAAGGGATCTCATACTTCCGGAGACTCCCATCATCTCCCAGTACCTCGAAAGTCCGCTCCTTCCCCTCGGGAAAACGGACCGTCCCTTTCCTGTCAGACACGACTGATGGAATATTGAACCGCTCGGTGAGCGCTTCTCCGGCAGAGACAACGTCTCCATCTTTCACTAGCGGAACCACGCCGGGAGGAAGAGGGTAAGAACGGTCGCCGGACTCAGTATCGATTACGAGCATCTCCTTACGCTTACCATCACTCATCAGGTAGACCTCGCCGGCACACGGGCTCCCGGAATCGATGAGACCATCTGCGTCAACCTCTTCTCCTTTCTTGACGCATGCAGTCGCGGAAGGGATCTGAACCGTCCTTGGTTCGCCAGCGATTTCGATCCGATCGGTACCGCTCTCTGTAGGCGTTATTGCGGTCACGTGCCCGTCGAGGGGCGAGATCCAAGCCTGCGCGCTCTTCATCGTTTTGCGCGCTTCAAACAACTCCTCGGCGCGGGGAAGCCCCTGAGTGATATCCTCCCCAGCCACACCGCCGGTATGAAAGGTACGCATCGTCAGCTGCGTCCCCGGCTCACCGATCGATTGTGCTGCAATCACTCCAACGGCCGTACCCAACTGTACCGGCCGGTGGTTACTCATGTCGTACCCATAACAATACTGACAGATCCCATTTCTCGTCTCACAGGTCATCGGTGAGTGGATCATGATCTGGGGCCTCACCCTAATCCGGGTGACCCCAGCGGAACGCAGGGCGTCGATCAAGCGAGGAGTGAGCAACTCGTCTGCCTGGAGGAGAACCCGCCCACCAGCCCGATCGCGAATATCTTCAACGCTTTTGGTCCCTACAAGCCGCTCCTGTTCCAACCTACTACCTATGGGGAGTTCGACCTCAAACCTGCCAATATGCGCTGCCATCTCGTGAGTAATCCACTGATTCGCTTCTACGAGAACCTCGCCGGTGCTCGGATCGACGATCGGGCGGGTGGCAACGCGACCGTAGATCCGTTCTTCAATTGGTTCCATCACTTCGGTCTTGCTGAAGCGGAGAGGATCGACCTCTACCCCTTGCGCGGTTCCACAATCAATCTCCTGGATAACCGTATCCGAGGAGGCATCGACCAATCGGCGGGTGAGGTAGCCGGAGTCCGCCGTCTTTAGTGCAGTATCGGCCGCCCCCTTGCGGCCGCCATGAGTGGAGATGAAGTACTCTATCATATCCAACCCCTCGCGAAAGTTGGAGATGACCGGCATCTCAATAATCTCCCCCGACGGCCCGGCCATTGGCCCACGCATCCCACACAACTGCTTTACCTGATCCGGCCCACCGCGCGCCCCCGAGGTGACAATCCCATACACAGGATTGAACTTATTGCGACGAAGATTCCCCATCGTCGCCTCCTCCACTTCATCAACCGTCCTTCGCCAAACGCGGATCACCGCTTGTGTGCGTTCCTCTTCAGTGGCTAACCCGAGCTCGTACATCTTGTTGATCCGCCTAACCACCGCGTAGGAGCGCTTGATGATCTCCTCCTTCTCCGGTGGGATGAGGCAGTCTCTAATCGAAATCGTCAGTCCAGCTCGAGTAGCATACTTGAAGCCAAGATCCTTCAGGCTATCGAGAACCTTCGCCGCTCCCTCCCAACCAAGGCGGTGGTAGCACTCCATGATCAGGCGCTTGATCGCCCGGCGGTCCATCACCCGGCTGTAATCGCGGACCTCGGGCGGAAGAGCAAGGTTCAGCTCGGCTCGACCGAGGGTCGTCTCCACAAGCTTCCCACCAATCCTGATCTTCACCGAGCTATGAAGGTCGAGGAATCCCTCCTCATGTGCCCGTCTCGCCTCAAGGATATCCCGAAAGTACTTCCCAGTTCCCTTCCCCTCAGGATCGACGAGGGTCAAATAGTAATAAGCGAAGATTGGGTCCTGGGTTGGAAGGCTCAGCGGCTCTCCGTTCGCCGGGGAGAGGATATTACGCGGAGCCGCCATGAGCTCTCTTGCTTCGGCAATTGCCGTCTGGGAAAGGGGAAGGTGGACCGCCATCTGATCCCCATCAAAATCGGCATTGTATGGTGGGCAGACCAAAGGGTGAATGTGAATTGCCTCTCCGTCCACGAGGAGCGGCTCGAAGGCCTGCATTGAGAGGCGGTGTAGGGTCGGGGCACGGTTGAGAAGCACGGGATGATCCTTGATCAGCTTTTCTAAGATATCCCATACCTCAGGCATCTCACCGCGGAGAGCCTTGTTCTTAATCTCATCGAAGTCGGAGAAGGTGGTTGACTCGAGGTGGTGAAGAATGAACGGTTTGAACAGCTCGAGAGCCATTTTCTTGGGAAGCCCACACTGGCTCAACTTGAGCTTCGGGTCAACCACGATCACCGCGCGTCCCGAATAATCGACGCGGCGGCCGAGAAGGTTCCTCCGGAGTCGACCGTGCTTCCCGTGAATTCGCTCCGAGAGTGACTTAAGCGGCCGATTGTCGCGCCCGCGGATCGGGCTCTCCTTCTTCTCATTGTGAATCAGGGCATCCACCGCCTCCTGCAGCATACG
>JAUWYG010000036.1 GCA_030615945.1 Candidatus Bipolaricaulota bacterium
TGCTCGCCATCGCCGAGGACCCGAAAGTCAAACAGCTTGTCAAAGAAGTTAGATCAGTCGATGGGCCACAAATCCCGTGTACCACGTTCCCATCACTAGAGGAGGTCCTTCTCCTGTTGAACTACCCACCCCAACGAGATTTCCTACAGGCAGCATACCGCCAGTTACACGAGCGGACGGATGAGGCGTTTTCCTCCTTCTTAAGTAAGTTAGAAACGGTCCTGGGAGGAAGAGATGGGTGAAGCACGACACCAACCGGTTTTATGCGCGGAGGTGGTCCGCATATTTGGCCCGCAGCCAGCTAAGGTGTATGTCGATGGCACGGTCGGCCTTGGTGGACACGCACAAGCACTGCTAGAGATGGACCCGACTATCACTGTGGTTGGGATCGACCGCGACGAAGAAGCACTCAGGATCGCCGCGGAACGCCTGTCCTCATTCGGCGAACGGGTCTACCTGATCCACGGTAACTACAGCGACATCAGAGGGCATCTGGCCTCCTTGGGAATCGAGAAGATCGCTGGATTCCTTCTCGACCTTGGACTTTCCTCTTTGCAGCTTGACAGTGCCGCTCGTGGGTTCAGCTTTCGCAGGGACGGTCCACTAGACATGCGGATGGACACCTCACAGGGGTCCACAGCCACCGCCTTGGTGAACAAAGCCTCAGAAAAGGAACTGACTCATATCTTAAGGGACTACGGTGAGGAGCGGTTCGCACAGCGGATCACCCGCGCGATCCTCGCTGCCCGCGCAAAAAGCCCGATCGAAACGACACAAGTGCTGGCGCAGATCGTGCGCGGTGCAATCCCAAAGCGCTTCCACCCAAAACGGATCGACCCGGCGACGCGCACATTTCAGGCGTTGCGGATCGCGGTGAACCAGGAGCTTTTGAACCTGAGGGAGGGCCTCGATGCCGGTTTCCAAGCCCTTGAGATCGGTGGAGTACTGGCAGCGATCAGCTTTCACTCTCTGGAGGATCGGATCATTAAGCAGTTCTTTCGCTACAAGGCGCTTCCCTGCACCTGTCCACCCGATTTCCCTGTCTGCGTTTGTGATAAGCAGGTCGAGGCGGAGATCCTCACCCGCAAGCCGATCCATCCATCTTCAGGGGAGATCACGAAGAATCCCCGCGCCCGCAGTGCCAAGCTGCGTGCTGCCCGCAGGATAATCTAGTTCGCTTCCTTCCTCAAGGAATTCTCAGGTCTTGACTCTCATAATACTTTACGGATAGAAGAAGTTCACCGATGTGCAAATTTGGGCGAAGCATAGCGAAGCCTTTTATCCGCTGTTATACGCACCGAACGAAGTGGGACTAGTTGAGGAAGAGGTTACTATGAAACTTCTCTGATTTTTTAATCTGATTATTTATTTTAGTAACTCATAGATACTTGCAGAAAATTCTGTTACCCGTATTCATCCTATTCATGTATAGATTGCTCGCATAAAACTGTAACGAGTATGCGTAAGTTCCATGATCCATAGCAGGAGCTATCCCTTCTTTTTGTACAAACTGGACAAAGCTGTTGCTTTTCCCATCCCACTCTAGAACTCCATCTATATGGACGCCGTATCCCACTTCTCATCCTTTCTCTCTCAAGTCTAATAGGGCGGTTTCATATAGCCCGGGCTTCGACAGTTGTAGGTGAACACAAAGCATCAAAGTCCGTAGAGATACACATTGTGTGCATTGGGGTTTTGTGACCGTGTGACTACAGATTACGGACTCACAAGCTCCACTTTCTCAACCTCGGGAGGAGGCCCAATCCCTAATCTCTTCGGAATTTGCTCCTGTTCGCGCGTGAGCTCAGTCCGCTGTAGAATATGCCCATTTTTTGTCGCAAATTCTACCCGGTGGATCCGCCCTACACAGCCGCGGATCTCCCATTGGGTGACGGCATCCACGGTGCTGGTGTGGTAAAGATTTTTCTCCCCATCACGACCTCCTTGATGGACAGTGTCCACGCGCAGGTAGCCGGGTGGGTCACTGGGATCGCACTTAGCTGCTTAAACTCTTGGCGACCAAGCAGCTCGTATTCCCGTTTGGGGAGCGCCAGCGTAGCCGGCCTGGAGGGACGATCGTGAGTCTTTCATCATAAGGTTCGTACCTCCTATGATTCGACCCACGTGTCTGTCTGGCCACTTCCCCCGCTCATACTCATCTTGTGTGAGACAAGTCTGTAGTAGACATTCACCCAATTGTCCGCTATGATTATAATGTTGGTGGAAGCTAATTGTGGGGATGTGGCTGTCTCATGTGTGGAAATTCAGTTGCCAAAGGGAAAGGAGGTGATAGATTGGAGTTAAGTAAAGATTGACCGGAGAATCAGTAAGAATTACCGAAGTAAAAGGAGGGAGTAAGATGTGTAGATTTAAGCGAATCGTGTTTTTGGTGGGGTTGTTGACCGTATCCTTAATGGTGGTAAGTGGAGGAATCTTTGGGCAAGCTCCTATGGCAGTTGTTCTCGCTACCGCCCAAGACATGGATAACCTAGATCCTCACGTAACAACGATGAACTCCAATATGCGGCTCATCTATCTCATCTATGATGGCCTCTGCCAGTTTGGCTCGGATCCGAGCACAGTAGATCCAATGCTGGCTACGTCGTGGGAGGCATCAGACGACGGGTTAAGTTGGATATTTCAGTTGAGGAATGACGCCTATTTTGAAGACGGAACCCATTTTGACTCTGCGGTGGCAAAATTCTCTTTCGAGCGGCTTTTGGGCGTCGGTGGTGGGCCTTCCAGCCCATATCAGGTGATCGAGGAGATCCTGGCTCCTGAACCCTATACGCTCAAGTTTATCTTGAAGGAACCTTTTGGTCCATTTATCTGGACCATGTGTTCCGTATTCTGCCGTATCGTCCCACCGAGCGTCATGGAACATGAAGAGGACGGGGACTGGGGACAGGCGTGGTTGGCAGACCACAGCTTGGGAAGCGGTCCCTTCCAGCTCAAGTCCTGGGAGAAGGGGCAACGAGTTGTTCTGGCGGCGAAGAAGGATTACTGGGGTGGAGCCCCCAAGTTGGATCAGGTCATCGTGCGGATCATTATGGAACCTGCAACTCGGAAGATGGAGCTTTTGGCAGGCACCATCGATATTGCAGAGGACATCCTTATCGAGGATCTTGATGAACTGATTGCTGCTGAGGGTGTCGAGGTCTTTAAGGCTCCTAGCTTTCACATAAACTACCTATACTTTGACACTCAGAATCCACCGTTTGATGACGCTCGGGTCAGGAAAGCAGTGGCCTATGCTCTTGACTACGATGCCCTGATCGACGGGATCATGAAGGGATGGGCAGTTCCACATGAGGGACCTGTCCCAATCGGAATGTGGGGCAGGGATGATAGGCTAGACGGACTGTATACGCGGCGCCTGCCGCTGGCCCGGCAGCTTCTGGCTGAGGCTGGCTATCCTGATGGCTTCACCACTACCTTCACCCTGGCTCCAATAGCAAACTGGGCTCAAATCGCTACGTTGGTCCAGAGCTATCTCGCTGATGTCGGGATCACGGTCAAGATCGAGCAGTATTCCTGGCCTACGTATATAGCAATGGCTTTGGGCCATGAGGTGGAGCTTGGGATCATTGGGATCACGCCCGATTATCCCGATCCAGATATGTTCGCTTGGATGCTTTACCACTCCACTTCCGAGTTGAACTTGTCCAACTACCAAAGCGAAGAGATCGATCGCATTCTTGACGGAGCCCGCGCTCTATCTGAACAGGATGAGCGGGATGAACTTTACAAAGAGTTCCACTGGTTGCAGCACGAGCTGGTCCTAGTTGTCTACCTTTACCAGGACCTGTTCCGGCAACCGATGCGGACTTGGGTCAAGGGATACTACTACAATCCCAACATGCAACCACTGATTCCCTTCCAGGATATGTGGGTCGAGAGATAAAACAGTGCTAAGAAAGGAGCCTGGACGGCGTAGGTGCCATCCAGGCTCCTTTTCACAGCAGAGCAAAGAATGACTGTATATCTACTTAGGCGAATTTTTTCAATGATTCCTACCCTGTTTGGAGTAACTATTCTTGCCTTTCTTATCGCGAATTTGATACCCGGCGATCCCGCTCGATTGCAAGCCGGCCCCAATGCCTCAAGGGAGGTAGTCGAAAGGCTTCGGGAGAAGTTGGGGCTCGATGATCCCCTCTTGATTCAATACTCCCGCTATCTTTCCCACCTTTTTCAAGGGGACCTAGGAACGTCCATTCGGACAAGGCGCCCCGTTCTAAGCGACTTAAAGACCCGCTTTCCCGCCACCTTTGAGCTAACCCTCACCGCTCTTCTGTTTTCTGGAATAGGAGGGATCATTTTGGGTACCCTGGCCGCAGTCAAACAGGATAGCCTTATCGACCATGGGAGCAGAGTAGTGGCCCTTGCAGGTGTAGCTGTTCCCTCCTTCTGGTTGGGGATTATTCTCCAGCTGATCTTCTTCTTCAAGCTCCGCCTCTTGCCCAGCTCCGGTCGAATTGGGCAGTTCATAAGCTCCCCTACCCATATTAGCGGCCTTTACGTATTTGACAGCTTGTTTGCCGGAAATTGGACAGCCTTGGGAAGCTCCCTTCTCCACCTGGTGATGCCGGCGGTGACGCTCTCTCTTGGAGCCTTAGCCTTGGTCTCCCGAACAGTCCGGTCGAGTGTGCTGGACGTCATATCCCTAGACTATGTCCAGACAGCGAGGTCTAAAGGCCTTCGTGAACGGATAGTGATCCGCAAACATGTTTTGCGTAATGCCCTCATTCCCGTAGTGACCATGTCTGGAATGACACTCGCTGCCTTGTTAGGAGGAACGGTCCTAATTGAGACTGTTTTCACCTGGCCCGGCATGGGATTATATGTAGTGAATTCAATCTTCGCGTTGGACTTTCCTGCCATCATGGGGTTCACCGTTCTGGCAGCCCTCATTGTTCAAATTATGAATCTGTTTGTCGATATTTCCTATGTCTTCCTCGACCCAAGAATTCGCTATGGTTAAAATTTATATAATTATGCTGGAGAATATATGCAGATTATAGAACTAAAAACGTTAAGAAAAGGTTTACGAAATCCTCCTACACTTCTGGGAATCTTTCTCATCCTTGCCTTCGTTTTTCTGGCAGTCCTTGCTCCCTTTATCGCAACCCATGATCCCCTGGCTATCGATGTCTTTAACAGGTTTCAACCCCTCAGTAAAAGACATCTTCTGGGAACGGACGAGCTAGGACGGGACGTCTTCAGCCGAGTTATTTACGGGACACGTCTGACCCTCCAAGCTGGGGTAACTATCGTGGGCATCGCTTTTGTGGTGGGAACCATCCTGGGAGCCATAGCGGGCTTTTGGGGTGGATGGACTGAAACGCTCATCATGCGCACCGTCGATGTTTTTATGTCCTTCCCCGCCCTAATTCTTGCTTTAGCTGTGGCTGCGGCCCTGGGGCCGAGCCTTATTCATGCAGTCATCGCACTTTCCGTAGTATGGTGGCCATGGTACACTCGGCTTGTTCGCGGGCAGATCCTTTCCGTCAAGGAAAGCGTTTACGTTGAAGCAGGGAAAGCTCTCGGTGCCTCATCGGTACGGCTCCTCTTTCGCCATGTCCTTCCCAACTGTATCTCTCCAATAGTTGTCCTTGCAACTCTCGATATGGGTTATGCTATCTTAACAGCGGCTGGACTAAGCTTTATTGGTGTCGGCGCTCAACCCCCCAGCCCTGAATGGGGGGCTATGTTGAGCACAGGGAGGAGTTATATAACTACAGCTTGGTGGTATCCTACCTTTCCGGGAATTGCTCTTTCTCTGATTGTACTGGGCTTCAATTTGCTTGGTGATGGTTTCCGTGACTTGCTAGACCCAAGGTGGCGTCGGTAGGTGACATCTGAATTATCAATTAAGGAGTGAGAAAATGAGAAGGGTAAAGATTGAGGATATTGGGTCTTTTGTCTCGGTGGATGCTCCTCGTATCTCTCCCCGTGGAGATAAGGTGGCGTTTGTTGTTAGTCGCACTTTGGTTCACGAAGATAGGTATGAAAGCAATATCTGGATTTTCGATAGGGAAAATAAGGCGTTAAAGCAGTTAACCGGTGGGGGAAATGACTATAATCCAGTGTGGTCCCCATCAGGGGATAAGATTTTGTTCCTATCTAACAGGGGTGATAAGAAAATAGGCATCTGGAGCATTGATTCAGAAGGAAAGGGCGAGGCTTCCCTCGTGTTAACGAAAGAAGGAAGGATAAGTCAACCATCCTGGTCACTAGATGGGGAAAGTATCTTGTTCTTGTCGCGTCCCATAAATAAGGAGGATGTTAAAGAAATAAAAAAAATTCCTTTCTGGATTGATGGGCAAGAGTTTACCTATCATTCGGCTGTGCAGGTGTTCTCCGTAAATATCTTAACCCGCCAGGAAAGTCAGCTTACAAACGTCGATATGGACGTACAAGGCGCGACATTTTCCAATGATGGGAAAAAGATAGCCCACATTGTTTCCGCCAACAAGAAAAATCCCCTTTCCTATGATGTCAGGGTAATGGATTTCAATGGCAAAAACGTTAAGACCATCGCTTCTGGATTTATGTATGACGGCCCTATGTATCCGGTTTGGAGCCCGAATGGTGAGCATATTTTGTTGCAAGCCAGTCGATTCGAGAAAGGATTTGCTTCCCATAGCAATCTTTGGTTAATCCCAGTTAAGGGTGGGGAGCCGAGGAACTTAACCGATGAGCTCGAGTTGAATATTGGGAATTCCCTTTATTGTGACATAAGAAACCCGCATAGCTACGGTCCACAAGGCCCTGTGTGGGAAGGTGATCACATTTATTTCCACGTTTCCGAGGGAGGATCGGTTAAGCTGGCAAGATTAGATATGAGAAGAGATAAAATAGAGATTGTCGCAGGTGGAGATATTGGGATAAATAAGTTTGCTATTAAAGGCAATTGTATAATATTTTCTGGAGGGACGGATATCGATCCTCTTGAGGTTTGGGAGAGCAAAGACGGAAAGAAGAGGCTCACACATTTTAACGATTCTATTACCGATGATTTAAGGATAGTACTTCCGGAGCGATTTGCTTTCAAGGCAAGCGATGGCGAAGAGATCGAGGGCTGGTTCATGAAACCCGTGGATTTTGATCGAGGGAAGAGATATCCGGCTGTGCTTTGGATTCATGGTGGTCCGAAAAGTAAGTTTGGTTACGGGTTCATGCATGAGTTCCAGCTTTTTGCCTCCAGTGGTTACGGTGTGGTCTATCTGAATCCCCGGGGAAGTGACGGATACACAGAAAATTTCGCCGATATACGGAAGCATTATGGAGAGAGGGATTACAAAGACATAATGGAAGCCCTTGATTGGATAGAGAGTAATTGTTCCTGGATTGATCCTGAAAGAATCGGTGTCACGGGCATCTCTTATGGAGGTTTCATGACGAACTGGATTATCACGCAGACTAATAGGTTCGCTGCTGCTGTATCTGAAGATGGAATTGCGGACTGGATCACTATGTTTGGCATGACCGATATAGGATTTTTCTTCGCTAAAGACGCTGTTGGGGGGGATCCGTGGGATAGCCTTGACAAGTATTTAGCGAAATCGCCCTTGTTTAAAGCCGACCAAGTTGTAACACCGACCATGTTTATCCATTCAATAGATGATTATAGGTGTGGAATCGATCAGTCTATTCAATTTTACACTGCGCTTTCCTATTTAGAGAAAGAGAGCAAGCTTCTTCTTTTCCCGGAAGGGGGGCATATTTTTGGATGGACTGGCAGGCCGACACTTAGAGTTAAGAGGCTTGAAAGAATTCTAGCTTGGTTTAATGAATACCTGCAAGCGAAAGAATTGGAGAACTGATAATCCTCACAATTTTGATAGTTCTAGAAGGTTAGGCGGCTGGTGGATGAAAATCTGTATTGGATTGGCTTATGGAAAGTAACAGAGGTGAACTTTTCGAAATGGCGTAGTTTGCGGTAGGAATGTTTGGGCGTAGGCTTCGAAATTTTGATGCACTGTCATACTGGATGCGAGGTGGTGCTAATGACCAAAGTCCGTTGGCCTCAAGAGTTCACTCGAAATACTGATTGGCTCTATGGGCACAGAGAGCGATTGCGCTCTCAGTATCCGAATAAGTGCGTTGCTGTATGGGATCATGTCGTCATCGACAGCGCTGATGAGTTAGATGAGCTTGAAGCCCGACTGCATAAGATGGATGAGCGCATTCGGCAGACAGCCGCGATCGAGTTTGTGGTAGCACAAGCCTCCTGCATGCTGTTGTGAGGATTCTTCTTAGACCCGAGTTTGAACTCTCCGAGGCCCTTTTAAGAACAACGATCGTATAAGTAAGGCATTTGAGACGGGTGTGAGGAGGGGTGCGTTGGAAAAGTTGTACCACCGCATATTCCCTGTTCACAGAGCTTTCAAAATCCGATGGAAGACCCCGGCTCTTCCTACCTATTCGCGAGTTCAACGCACATTCTTCAATCGCTTCGCCACTCGCTGGCAAGCCTCGCCCAGAAACGCGATGTCGGCCTCCGTGTGGGCGGTGGTAACCGATCCCGAGCCATGGACGACGTGCACGTTCTCCAGAAGCAGCGCAAGCGGAAGTACCTTCTCTCGCAGCTCGATATCAGTCAGGGCGGGATCGTGTGCGTCCTCCGGGGTAAGTAGCTGAAAATCCTCGCGATAGGGGAAAAGGAGCATATTGATGGAACTGCCAGGGAGCACGTCGTTTCCGTACCCGCTACTAAGAGTGTGGATTCCTTCCTTAGCAAACGCCGACTCCATAGTCTGTCGTGTTAGCTCGCCAAGCGTGGTCAGCTGTCGGTAGACCTCTGTCTCATGGGCAACTAGATATTCCATCTGCGCCTTGGCCGCTAGGAGTGAGGCCGGATGGCATGAGTAGCTACCGCCCGAGAACTTCACCCGACTGCCACCCTTGCGGCCGACCAGTTCCATAACCTCCGCCCGTCCGGCCACTGCTGCGACCGGCATCCCTCCTCCGATGGTTTTGCCGAACGCCGCTAGGTCTGGGCGGATCCCATACAGTGCGCCGGCGTCACCGGCACGGAAGCGGAAGCCAGAGACCACTTCGTCGAAAACGAGAAGCGCTCCATAATGCAATGTTAGCTGCCTAGCGGTCTGCAGGTACTCCCGGCTGGCTGCCATGAAACCTCCAGCGCCGATAAACGGCTCAACGATGAAGCAGGCTACCTGATCGCCGTGCTGCCGGAAATCGTCTCGCAGCATCGTCGTGTCGTTGAAGCGTGTCACCAGGACTTCATCGGGTATGGCCTGTGGGAGCCCCTCGCTCTCCACCCCCTGAAAGCCAGTTCCACGTGTAGCACAAAAGCTTACCCCCTTGAGACCCCACGGCTGCGCCCCATGCCACCCTCCGCCCACCTTCATCACTAGTCGGCGTTGGGTGAACGCTTTTGCCAGTAAGACAGCGTACATGGTGGCAAGCGAGCCACTCGTCGTGAAGCGTACCCGCTCGGCGCCCGTCTGTTGGCATAGAATCTCTGCCACTTCCACCTGCAACCGATCAGCAAAGCCGGTCAACAGGCCAAACCGCGTTTCAAATGCGGCAGCTAAGGCAGATGTGACGACCTTCGGGTTGTGCCCAAGCACGTTGGCATGATGCCCCTGCCAGAAGTCCAGGATATCGTGCCCGTCCTCATCTCGCAGCCAGGCGCCTTCGGCCACGACGATGCGCGGCGGGAAAGGCTCCAAGAGCCGCATCGCATGACTGCCGCCATCCACTTGGACCTGCGTAGCGCGCTTATTGAGAGCCGCGGACTTGGGAGCGTACCTCGAGTACTCCTTGGCCAGCTTTGTAAGCAAATCCTTGTGGCCCGTTCTTTCCATTGGAGTTCCTACGACTCCTCGGGTAGTAATGCATCGTCCGCCAGAGCAACATCAAGGGCCTTCTGCGCGTGAATGGCCGTGGTGTTGAACACAGGCAGACGGACCTGCTCCTGTTGGATCAAGAATGGTAGCTCCGTGCATGCTAGCACCACGCCTTGAGCACCGCGGTCCACGAGCCTCTCGATGCAGTCAAGCACGAATCGTCGTGATTCCTCCCTAATGACCGCCGTGATCAGCTCGCTAAAGATGATCTTATTGATTTGCTCCTGAGCCGACGTTTCAGGAGTGATGGTGACGATCCCATCCCGAGCCAGTGCATTCCTGTAGAAACCCTTGCTCATGGTGAAGACTGTCCCTAGGAGGCCTACCCTTTCGATTCCTATTCGCTTTATCTCCTCCGCGGTCGAGTCCATGATGCTCAGCCAGGGGATCGGGAGTTCCTTGACAAGTTGATCGTAGATGATGTGGATAGAGTTGCAGGATGCTACTACGAAATCGGCACCGGCTCGATGCATCGCCTCGATAGCTGCTTTGACCCGATCTGGAAGTTCGTACCCAATCTTGATAAACGGCTCTAAACTGAGGCTGTAGATCAGGATATCGGGATAGGCATAGTTATGATATTTCTCATAGTACTTGCGGGTGATGTGGGCATAGTAAGCAATCGTGGATTCCGGCCCCAGTCCCCCTAAAATGCCGATGGTCTTCATGTGAGCCTCCTGTGTAATCTGATTACATCTCACCTGTTGTCGCCCATGTCACCGAGCAAGTTGGAAAGCCAACTGATTGTAGCCATTGCCCTGTCCCTAGTCCATATTCAACAGTACCAGCCCCTCGCTAGCGAGTATCAATGCGGCACACAACGCAAACTGTTCGTGACGCCGGCCTTGAAGTCCTCGAACAATGTAGCACTGTCTCGACGAGATTCATCTTCTGGGTGCTCAACAGTGCAATTCCGGGGACATCTCTGAAAGCAGCGCGTGCCGTGTCAAGTCTATGTCCCTGGTTCACCTCTGTGGTCGCTCTCCTGTACTCTTTCCTTTAAACCCGGTTGTTGGAGTCATCTCTTCGCTGTCCAAGCAGCATAAGGTTCTTCAGGAAGGCGTGTCGCAATCATAATAACGAGCCTCATGGGGCTCATGTCCCCGGCCGCACTTGCGCAGTGCCAAGCTGCGCACAGCACTGAAGGCGATCTAGCCCTCTTTAGCTTAATGCGCTCTCAGGGCTTGCCTTCGCGCAAACACGCTATTATCTGCTGGATGGCTATATTACCTCCGCTTCTTCCTGTAGCTTTTGCAGCAGGGGATCAACACCCAGCTTTTTCGCCCAGCTATGCAGATAGTCCATGTCTAGCCTATCGAACTGAACCTCATAAACTCGCAGTGCATCCGTAAACTGTTTTTCACTGCCACCGGAGAGCTTGGCCCACCTCAATTTCGCCAGGATTGTATCCTCGGGGCTGGAGACCGCGATTCGCATGCCCATGACCTCCTCGACATACTTGCGCGAAAAACGTGATCGATCGAAGGGGGCGTTTGTCAATATCCAAAAATCAACTTTATCCCCTGTGGTCACATCAATGAGGTTGAACATGCTTTGATTATTGATCGCATCAACGATGCTTTCTTCGTCCAGGTGGAAATCAGGAGCCGGAAAGGCCTTGGCTAGTTTTCCTGCCGTCGCTCTTTCCATGGCAGCTACCAGGTCTATGTCATGGGTTGATCGTGGTTCCCCCTGCAAGCTTGAGGCGACAGAGCCCGTCACCATGTACTCGATACCGGCATCATCGAGTGCTTGAATAACCCTTCTCAGTAATTCCTGTTGTGACATTTATCCAGGCGTTCTAGATATATTTTCTTTAGTTCGTCTTCTGTCAGATGTGGGAACCGCTTGCGCAATCCATGAATGAACAGCTCTCTGGAGAATTGGGATAGCTCAAAGGATTTAAGCAGCCTGGCCTCGGGCGACATGCGGCGAAGCGCTTGAATATACAGCTTGTGATTCGGACGTTCTTTAGGGTTCATCGTCTCTTACGATCACCTTACCATA